>NZ_JBFAWY010000039.1:0-62700 GCF_040680575.1 Streptomyces sp. NPDC052020 | reverse complement strand
GGGCGGCCGCCAGGCGGAAATGGCGTCTGGCCTGGTCCGGCCGCCCCTGGCGTTCGTAGGTGCGGGCGGGGGCGCGCCGCCCGCCGGCGCCCCCGGGCGGCCGGCGGCCGGTCCGGACGCCGTCGAGCCCGCGGCCGACCCGGCGGCCGCGCTGCGGCGCATGTACGTGGACACCAGCCCGTTCAGCGCGGCGCATCTGAGCCTGAACGCGGAGGTGCTGGGTCCCGAGCGGCTGCTGTTCGGCACCGACTCGCCGCCGATGGCCGCGCCGCTGGGGGACTTCGTCCACATGATCGAGAAGCTGCCGCTCGACAAGGCGTCCCAGCAGCTCATCCTCGGCGGCAACGCGCAGGCCCTCTTCGACCTCAGGAGTCGTCCGTGACCACCATCCAGGAGGCCGTCACCGCGGCCGAGCGGTGCACCCCAGAGTTCCGCCGCGATCCGCACCCGGTCTACGCCCACCTCCGCGCCGCGGCGCCCGTCTGCCCCATGACACCGCCGCACGGCAACGAGACATATCTGATCACCCGGTACGAGGACGCCCGGGCCGCGCTGTCGGACCCGCGGCTGAGCAAGGACATGTACGGGGCCATGGACGCCTACCGGAGGATCTTCGGTGACTCGTCCGTCGCGCTGGACGACAACATGCTCAACTCCGACGGGCCCAAGCACACCCGGCTCCGCCGGCTGGTCAGCTCCGCGTTCACCCCCCGGCGGGTGCAGGCGCTGCGCCCCCGCATCGAGGAGACCGTCCGCGGTCTGCTCGACGCGTGCCCGGCCAGGGAACCCGTCGACCTGCTGCCGGCGTTCGCGTTCCCGCTGCCCATCATCGTGATCTGCGACCTGCTCGGCGTGCCGGCCGAGGACCGGTCACAGTTGCAGCGGCTGTCCACGACGGTGGCGCGGACCGGTTTCGGCGAGGAGTTCAAGCGGGCCCAGCAGAAGGCAGAAGAGGAGCTGCACGCGTTCTTCACGCAGCTCATCACCGCCAAGCGGGAGCAGCCGGGTGACGACCTGCTGAGCGCGCTCATCGCGGCCCGGGGCGGCGAGGACGGCGCGCTCACCCAGAGCGAACTGGTCTCCATGGCCTTCCTGCTGATGTTCGCGGGCCACAAGACGACCGCGTACCTCATCGGGAACGCCGTGTACCACCTGCTGTCCCAGCCCCAGCAGCTCCGCGCCGTGCGGGACGACCCGGAGCTGATCCACGCGGCGGTCGAGGAACTGGTGCGCTTCGACGGCTCGGTGGAGAGCGCGACGTTCCGCTACGCGACCGAGGACGTGGAGTACGGCGGGACACTGATTCCCAAGGGCGCCCTGGTGCAGATCGCACTCAGCTCGGCCAACCGCGACTCGCGGAAGTTCGACGCGCCGGACGAGCTGGACGTCCGCCGGCCCGGCAACGCGCAGGACGCCCATCTCGGATTCGGGCACGGCAGCCACTACTGCCTGGGCGCCCCGCTGGCCCGGCTGGAGACCCAGCTGGCCCTCACCCTCCTGTTCGACCGGTTCCCCCGGATGGCACTGGCCGACCCGGCCGGCGGCCCCCGGTGGCTGGAAGTGCCGTTCCCCGCCTTCCGGGGCCTGGCGGAGCTGCCGGTCGTCCTCGACCCGGCCGGCTGAGCTCGTCCGGATTCTGGGCGACCTTAACGTCCATCCCCGGGTAACCGCTCCCCACCGCCGCGCAGAGGGGGCGCACAGCAGGGAGCCCCTTCCGCACGAGGCCCGGACCGCGTTGGGACGCCACCGCGGCCGCGCGGTGTTGCCGTCCTTCCAGAAGGTGCTCGAACAGATGGGGACGGACCATCGCACCAGCGAAGAACGGTCCGGCCCCCGCTCCCGGAGCTGCGCGCCGGTCACCGACTCCGTCGGCGGCTCGGAGACCAGCGAGGCGCCCCCTGTCGCGTGACCGGCCTTGCGCGGTGCGCCGCCCGCGAGCACTGCGGTCCTGACCAGGCACGGGGATGGCGGTCGACGCTTGTCGACGACCCGGACCCGACCTGGCACGGTCCTGGGAGGAGGGCCCGTCCGCGTACGCCGCCGGGAACCATGCAGCGTGGGCCATGCCGCGCCAGTCCCCTCTCACCCCGCTGGGGGAGCTGGAGCTGCTGCGCACGGGGGCGGCGGGCAAGGCCGCCCTGGGGGGGGGGTGCCGCACCGACTGGCCGACGACGCACGCCTCGACGCGAGGGAACTGGACCGCCTGCTGGAACACGCCCGTGACCAGCTGCGTACCCTGGAGCACCTGCATACGCAGCAGACCCGACGGACCTTCGAGCCGGCCGCCGAGGACGGCGACGCCCAGGGCTGGTCATGCGTACCTGACGAGCCGTCACCGCTCCGCTGCCGGGGCACCCGGACGGGCCGGTTAGCCCATTCGCTGCCTTCCGGGGATTTCACCACCGTGCCGGTCCCCGCTCCCGCGACCTGCGTGGACCTTCAGGGGGGAGCAGTGGTTGCGCCTGCCCGAGTGAAGCTGGGGCGACGCGTCGTGTTGCGGGGGTGACGGCGGGTCGGTTGCCTCATCAATGGAGCACAACGGAGCCCCCGCGCAGACAGGCCGGACACTGCTTCATTGGAGGATTCTCTTGCGTAACAAACACATCGGCGTCGGCATGGGCCTGGTCCTCGGTGTCCTGGCGCTGCAGTCCCCGGCCGCTGCCGCCGATGACTCGGGTATCGACATCCACCCGTGGTCGGCCTCTCCCGGCACCACGGTCACCGTCAGCACCACGGCCTGTGGCTCGGACGTCACCTACGGCAAGGGCGAGTCGGAGGCGGGAGGTAAGTTCCACCTCTTCGAGGGCGACAGCGAGGGGGAGCTCACCGGCCAGTTCACGGTCCCGGAGATGGAGGAACCCGGCACCGACACCGTCACCGTCAAGTGTCCGCCCCGGACCAAGGTCACGGACGAGTATGAGATCACCGGCCGCCAGCCCAACGGCGCCGTCGAAGCCGGCTTCGGAGACGCCGGGGACACGGACACACAGCTCGTCCTGGGCAGTGCGCTGATCGCGGCGGCCGCCGGCGGATGGCTGGTGAGGACGCGCCGGCGTTCCCACGCGAACCGGACCTGACCGCCCGCTTCCCGCCGCGCCGGCCCCCGGCACCGGCGCATGCGCCCCGGGGGCCGCGCGGGAGGCCACTCACTCCGCTGCAAGAAGCTGCGAGCAAGAGGCTCAACCGCGATGGAACCCGGGCACGAGACGAGCGCCTCCGCACCGTCGTTCACCCCTTCGGCCAAGCATCTGACCGTGGCTCTCGTGACCGGTGTCCTGCTGGTCGTCGGAGCGGTGCACGACGGAAAGCCACCCCAGCCGTCGGGCGGCCAGTCCTTCACCCCGGCCGGCCCCACGTCCAGCGGCACCGCCTCGGCGGACCGCCCCGCCGTACAGCCGCTGCCCTCCGCCGATCCTGTCTCGCTGCGGATCCCCGCCATCCGCGTGCACGCCCCCGTCGCCGAGCTGGGCCTCGACGAGAGGGGTGCGCTGCAGCCGCCCCCGCCCGACACCCCCAACCTGGCCGGCTGGTACAGCGGGGGCACGGCGCCCGGCTCGGCCGGGACCGCCGTCATCGCGGGACATGTGGACCTGCCGACGGGCAGCCCCGGCGTCTTCTACGACCTCGGTGCTCTGACCAGGGGCAACACAATCGAGGTCCGCCGGTCGGACGGGCGCACGGCGGTGTTCACCGTCGACGCCGTGGAGGTTCACGACAAGGAGAGGTTCCCGAACGAGAAGGTCTACGGCAGCTCCGACGTGCCCGAACTGCGGGTCATCACCTGCGGCGGCGGTTACGTCAGGAACGAGGGATACCAGGGCAACGTCGTGGTCTACGCGACACTTGCCGGGGTGAAACAGCCGACCAACGCCTCCTTGCCGGGGTAGACCTCGCAGGAGGGACGGCGTGCCGGTCCGGGGCCTGCTGACCGGCGAGGACCGGGTGGGCTCGCTGGCCAGCGGAGGTCAGCGGGGGCCAGCGGGGGACCAGCGGAGGTCAGCGGATGGGGGGCGGTCAGGCGACGGCGCAGGCGTCACCGCTGCGGGTGAAGGCGGTCGGCGCGGTGTTCGTGGCCCGGCGACACCCCAGTCGTAGCCGGCCACGCCGACCCTTCGGGTGGAAGTCACCCGTGTCCGTTTCTCCTCCCAGTCAGCCTGGTCTCGCCGGGCGACAACGGTCTGCTGGGGCGAGCATGGCGCACACCGGCGCCGGCGAGACCAGGTGGGTACCGCGGCCGGCCAGGCACAGCACCGCGTCCAGAGCCGGCTGGAGCGCGGCCGCGACGGTCCCGGCGTGCTCGGCGAGCCAGGCTCGGGCCGTCTGCGGGTCGGCCGGTGAGGTGCTCGGGGAAGGCGCGAGCCAGCCGCGCGCCGGACCGCGGCGACGGACGGCGGGAAAGCCAGGTCCACGCGCGAGCCGGACGCGGCGCGGGGCCGGCCAGGGGGCGCGAGGGGGCGCGCCGGGGTCCGCGGCATCCTTCCAGCGGGTTGCCACCGAAGCCCTCCACGAGTCCGGCAGCGGGCAGCGGGGTAGTGCCACGCGGCCGTCGGCCCGGGCCGGGCACCGCGCTGTCCCGCACGTGCCGCACCAGCCCCGTCACCGCTTGGCCGCTGGGGGCGGGCGCCTCCCCCCCCCCGCCTCATACCGGAGACGATGCCCACCACCAGACCAGATCACCCGACGTGACGAAGCACTACTGGCGACCCAGGGCGTCGACCGCCACGGTGGCGGCCTCGGCGAGCAGGGCGTCGCGGCGGTCGGCGCCCTGCTCGCCGCGGGTGGACATGACCGCCATGACGATGGGGTTGCCGCCGTCGTCCGGCCACACCACGGCGATGTTGTTGCGTCCCCCGTATCCGGCGGAGCCGCTCTTGTCCGCCACCTCCCAGTCGCCGGGAACACCCGCTCTGATGAGCGTCCGGCCGGTTACGTTCGTCGTCATCCACTGCCTGAGAAGCTCGCGTTCGTCGCGTTTCAGGGCATCGCCGAGCAGGAACGCCCGCAGGCTGCCCGCCATGGCGCGCGGTGTGCTCGTGTCGCGGATGTCACCCGGTATGCCGTCGCTCATCTCCGGCTCGTACCGGTCCATCTCGGTGACGTCGTCGCCGAACTCCTCCAGCACCTTCTCCAGACCGTCCGGGCCGCCGAGCTCGTCGAGGAGCAGATTGACCGCAGTGTTGTCGCTGTACCAGAGGGTGGCGGCGCACAGCCCCCGCAGACTCATGCCGGTCCTGACGAAGTTCTCGGACACGGGCGAGTCCGCGACCACGTCGTCCCGCGAGTACGTGACCACCTTGTCGATGCCGTCCGTCCCGTACTTCCGCAGGACGGCGCCCGCCGCCAGTGCCTTGAACGTGGAGGCGTACGCGAACCGGTCGTCCGCCCGGTAGCCGACCGACCGGCCCGTGCCGGTGTCCAGGGCGTAGACGCCGAGCCGCGCGTCGAACTCCCGCTCCAGCGCGCGGAACTCGGGCGCGGTGGGCTTCGTGGCCGCGGCCGGTGATGCCGGCCGCTCCGAGGCGGCCGGTGAGCCGGGTTTGGACCCGGTCTGCTGACCGCACGCCGGAAGCGCGCCGAGCGCGAGCAAGCCGGCCGCCGCCCAGGCGGCGCCCCGGGGGATGCGAAGCGGGTGCGTCATGGAATGGACCTCCAAGCCGTCGAAGGACACGTGGACCGTGCGAGCCCGGGGAGAGCCCCGGGTGGCGACCACTCTCCGGCCAGTGGGCCGCTGAGGTCCAAGACGCGGACGTTCGATTCCATGCTGTTTTGGCATAGTGGGGCGTGTGGATCTTGTTGCGGCATGCCGGGCGTTCGTCAGTGTGAGTGAGCACGGTAGTTTCACGGTGGGCGCGGCAGCGGCCCGGACGGCCCAGTCCGTCGTGAGCCGCCGCGTCGCCGCGCTGGAGCAACGCCTTGGCGAGCGGCTGCTGGAGCGTTCGTCGCGGGCGGTGACGCTGACGCCGTTCGGCCGGGACATGCTGCCGACGGCGCAACAACTCGTGCGGTTGGCCGACCGGTTCGAGCACGAGGCGGAGGCCGCGCGGCGCCGGCCGCTGCGGCTCGCCGTTCCCGCCATCTGTCCCCCCGGAGCCCTCGCCCGCCTCATCGCGGAGGCGCACGGCCATGGAGTTCTCCTGGACCCGTGTCCCGCCGGGCCCGCGGAGCGGTCGGACCTCGTCACGTCCCGGCGGGTGCGTGCGGCGCTGCTCGCTGTGGCTCCCACCGAGGCGGCCTGGTCGGTGCCGCTGGGACTGGCGGTCGCGGACGCCCCGCAAGGGCCGATCTACCTGGACACCCTGCGCCCCGGCCGGACTGACCGCGACCGGCGGCCGCAGCGCGTGCTGCTTCAACCGGAGGACGACGTGCCGCACGTCCGGGACCGTCTCGCCCGCCTGCGCGACGCCGTCGGGCTGCGCCCGGCCCAACTGGCCGTCGTACCCGCCGTGGCCGCCGCCGCGGCGGACGTGCTGAGCCGGGGCGACGCGCTGCTCTGCTCGGCAGCGCAGGCCCGCGAACTCCGCCTCGACTGGCGGCCCATCGGCGAACTCGGCCCCGGCTTCGCGCGGGGTTTCTCCCTGGCCGTGGCGGACGAGACGGACGCCGACGCGGTCCGCGTACGCCGGGCCTGCGCGCACGGCATCGCCCGGTGCCTCGGCGCCACGGAGCACTCGGAGGCAGCCGCGTGACCACGGATACCGAGAGGCTGCTCGGGGAGCTCCGCCGGACGCTGCGCGACGGCGGGCTGTACGGCTCGTTCCTCGTCCGGGACCTGGAGACGGACGACGAGATCGGTATCGACCCCGACATCGAGTTACCCGTCGCGTCCCTTGTGAAGATCCCGCTCGCCCTGGTGACACTGGAACGCATCCGGCGCGGCGAACTCGATGGCGCCGCGGTGATCGAGGTGCCGCCCGGGCGGATTACCACGCCCGGTCCGACCGGCCTCAGCCGGTTTCGGCACGCCGCCCGCATTGCCGTGGAGGATCTGCTCTACCTCAGCACCTGCATCAGCGACAACAGCGCCGCCGACGCCCTCTTCGCCCTCACCCCGCCCGACCGGGTCGGGGCGGTCCTGCACGAGTTCGGGCTGCGCGGCATCGCCGTCCGGCACACCATGCGGGAGCTGATGGAAACCCCGGTGGAGCGGTTCGACCCGGCGGACGTGCACCTCGCGCACGCCCTCGCGATCGACGCCGGCACCCCGGGGCGCGGCCACCGGGTGCCGCAACTCGACATCTCACGCGCCAACACCGGCACGGCACGGGCCTTCGTCGACCTCCTACAGGCGCTCTGGCGGTCGCGGCCCGCCACCGAGGGCGCCGAGCGTTCGGTGATCCACCCCGACGTCGCGGCACGGGTACGCGACTTCATGGCCAACAACCTCGTGCGCAACCGCCTCGCCCCGGACTTCGACTCCGACGCCTCCACCTGGTCGTCCAAGACCGGCATGCTGCTCAACCTGCGCCACGAGGTCGGCGTCGTCGAACACGCCGACGGCCAGACCTATGCCGTGGCCGTCCTGACCGAGTCACGGGTGGCCGCCGGCAGACAGCCGGGCGCCGACGCCCTCATGGGCCAGGTGGCCCGGCGCCTGCGTGACGAGCTCCGTTCGAGGCGAATCTAGTCGAGGCCGCTCCCAGGCGGACATGCTCGACGTGCTGGACATGGAGAAGGGCCTGGCCCTGGCCGACACCCTCACCGGCGCCGGCGAGCGGATCGCCGCCGGGGAGACGGTCAGCGGGCCTGCTGCGGACCGCTACCGCGCCGCGGCCGCCGAGCTCTCCGGCCGCTACCGCGCCCTCTCGGCAAGCGGCGGCCGCGGGCCCTGGCCGCCAGCCCCCGCCTCCAGGTCTGCGGAGACCGGAAAGCCCGCCTGACGTGCGACCACGACGCCTTCCCGCGCTGTGCAAGCCGCACCGGGGGCCCCGCTGGGTGATCTCCCGCGGGGTGGTCACGCCGCGAGCACCGGTTGGGCGTGGGCCAGGTAGCGGCGGATGCCGTCCCGGCTGCGGAACTCGCCTTCGCGGTGTCCCTGGCTGAGAGCATCGCCCCGCGGACCCAACGGAGGTCGTTGGGCAGGCAGTTCTCCGCATAGGTATCGATCACGAGACGCGGGCCCGCCAGTTGCCTTTGGTGGGCTCAACCTCACACCGCGCCCGGCCGCGAACCGTTCAACGCCGCCAGCCGGATCCGGGTGACAACACGCGTTCCATGCTCAATCCGCCAACTGAAGCGCTCAGCCACACCGGCTGTGACTGAGCGCTTGATGTGGCGGATGAGCGAGTGAGCTGTCGGCGCTGAGCCTTCCAGCGGGTGAGTGGTGGGCGCCGTTATGGAGGGCCGACTTGACCCGTCCCCCAAGGGCCGGGTTTAGCGTTCTGCTGCGACGAGGAGGTGCACATGCGTGCAGGCGAGGCGGCCGCGGCTGCCGGCGTGACGATCAAGGCGCTGCGCTATTACGAGGACTGCGGTCTGCTCCACCCCGGCCGTGCGGCCAACGGCTACCGCGACTACACCGCGGAGGACGTCCGGCTGGCGGAGGAGATCCGCAGCCTTGGGGCGCTCGGCCTCACTCCCATGGAGACCAGGCCCTTTCTCGCGTGCCTGCGCGCGGGCCACGAGGAAGGCGACCACTGCGCGGAGTCCCTGGCCGCCTACCAGCAGAAGATCGAGGCGCTCGACCTTCTCGTCGCCCGGCTGGCCCACAGCCGGGAAGAGCTGATCCGCCGCCGGGACGCGGCGGCCCGGCGAGGTTTCCCCTCCATCACCGAGCCATTCAAGGAGCCCGACAAGATGCTGCCCAAGGCCGACCCCCTGCCTTCCGGCCTGCCGGTCCCGGTGGACGACGGCGCCGCCGCCCACCTTCCGGGCCGTATGCTCCCCGCTCTGTCGTTCACCGGCACGGGCGGCAGCGACATACGCCTGGACGCGGTCTCCGAGGGCCGCTGGGTGCTCTTCTTCTACCCGCTGACCGGAGACCCGGCCGCCGACATCCCGGAGGGCTGGAACGACATCCCGGGCGCCCGCGGGTGCAGCCAGGAGGCGTGCGGCTTCCGCGACAACCTGGACGCACTGCGGGCCGAAGGCGTCGATCGCGTCCTCGCCCTGTCCTCGGACCGGGCCGACTACCAGCAGGCGCTCGTGGACCGCCTGCACCTGCCCTACCCGATGCTCTCCGACCCCCGGCTCACGCTCGCAGACACGCTGAAGCTCCCGACGTTCGAGGCCAACGGGCAGACGATGTACCGCCGCCTGACCCTCGTACTGCGCGGCGCCACCATCGAGCACGTCTTCTACCCGGTCTTCCCACCGGACACCCACGCCGACGAAGTGACGCAGTGGTTCCGCGACCACCGCGACGCATGACCGCATCGATCGAAGGCCGCCCCCGGCCCCTGGCCGCGCCGGACGATCGGCGACGAGGTCCATGCGGGGGCCGGTGAGGATCTCGAGGTCGATGACGGCTTCATCGCCGGCGCGTAAGGGGTGCGGGTCGCGGCGGATGCGGACCTGGTGGGTCAGTACTTCGGCGAGCCGGAGATCGAGGACGAGGGAGTCGGCGGTCTCTGGGGCGTTTTCGACGTCAGCAACAAACCGAGCCCCATCCCCGCGTTCACCGCGGCGGTCAAGGGCGACCGCGACTGCGTGTACTGCCAGGTCGACACCCCTCCGTCCCTGGACGGCCTGGACAACGCGAAGCGGTTCAACCTGACGTACACGACGGCCGTCCGACGGCGAACAGGTGCCCGGCGCTTGAATCACCCCGTGTGTATGGGCCAGACCTTTCCCAGCCTCATACCGGGGAATGTGCTCCCCACCTGACCAGCACCCGGCGGGGTGGAACGGGGCACGTGGGCGAGAAGGGGAGCGGGGGACCCTTTCCCCCGGCTCTGCCGTCGTCCACGGGCTGCTCACCGCTTCCCGGGGATCTCGCCGAGCCCCCCGGGAAGTCCGTCCGTTCGACGGCCGTGTGGTCAGGGCGCGTCGATGAGGGCCCGGTTGTTGGGCGCGAGCGCGGCGGTTCCGCTCGCGTAGGCGGACTGTACGCGGGAGCGCTCCGCGGCGTTCGGCGTGGCGTTGGTGCAGGCCGTGCCGGCGCTCGACCCCGACATCAGCTGTGAGCAGGGGCCGGGCTTGGTGTCCGGCAGGCCGAGGCTGTGCCCCAGCTCGTGGGCGGCGATCCGAGTCTTGTTGTAGCCCTGGTTCACGGCCTGGCTGCCGAGCTCGACGCGGACCTGGCGGCCCGGACGGACAGGGCCGAGCGTGGCCTGCGGCCAGCCCGTGGTGGCGACGATCACGATCTCGGCCGCGGCGCCGGGCGCTGCTTCCACCAGACGGACGTTGCTCACGTTCGCGTTCCACGAGGCGACTCCGGCCGCGATCGCGGCCTCCCAGCCTGCGGCGCGGCTGTCGTCGTAGCGAAGGGTCACCGCTGCCACCTGCGCGGTGGATGATGCGCTCGCAGGACCGGTGGCGGCGGTCGCGGCGCCCGCCATGGCGAGGACGAGCGCTGTGGCGGAAGTGCCTGCCTTGAGCCATATACCAAGGGGCATTTGCTGCTCCTTCATCTGTGTGTGGGGGGGGATCCGGCCTCGGCGGGCCGGGGGATGCGCGCAGGAGTGGCACGGGTGGTCCGTTGAGGGCCGGACGCACCGCCGACCGCCCCTGCGGGGTGTTGTGATGGTAGGCCCCTCCCTCCCCATCGGTCATGTACCTGTCATGATGAATTCTCGTCAAATCCTCTCAGCGGGGCCGCAGGTGCGACCTCTCGGTAACGGGGCGCGACGAAGCCCAGCGCATGGCAGGCCGACCCTCTGCCGGCCTCGGCATCCCTACACGCCGCCATCCAAAGGGGTCGATAGCCACGCGCTCTGCCAGCCGAGCCCTGGTCTCGGCTGAGGAGTCCCAGTGCAGGGTGAACGGAGGAGTGGCGCCCCGGCCGCCGCCCAGACAGTCGTCCAGAGCGTCGAGGTACCAGCCGAAGTGCCCGCCGGGGCCGTTGAGGGCCTCGCCGATCGCACAGTGGAAGGTGTCCCTGTCCGCGATATGCCGGCCGTCCAGGGGGAACACCTGGCCCGCAGGAGCGCCGAACCTTCCTTGACGTTGGTAGTCCCGCGACCAGAACGCCACCGACAGCCACGCATGCCGGTCCTCGGGGACACGTTCGTGCCGCAGGCCGGATCTCACCGATAAACCGCTGTACCGATGTTCCCCGCGGCCGATCACGCCATCGGTCGGGCGCGCCCGGCCGGATGCGCGCGTCACCTCCCGGCTTCGAGCAGGACGTCGACGCAGCGCGGGTCCACCCGCACGGCGAGCGTGAGCGGCCCCGTACCGTCCTGGAACTTCCAGTGGATCTCCGTCCAGACCTCGGCGGCCAGGGCCTGCGCCGCACGCCTGGACGCGCGCCGCGCGTGCCGGTCCCGCGCCCCCGGGTCGGTGCAGCGGTCCCGCATCGCCAGGTCCGACTCCACCAGTCCCGTCAACGCCCGCACTCGATCACCGGGCGAGTGCAGCCGGGACACGAACTCGTCGGCCCTGTCGTGCTCGCCGATCCGGTCCGCGGCCTTCGCCAGGGCCTGGAGCGCGCCGGACGGGTTCGGCACCGCCCCGGTGCCGAAGGTGGTGACGGCCCGCGCGAAGACGGCCCGGGCGCGGTCGGCGGCACCGGCGTCCGCCAGGGCTGCAGCGATCTCGGCCAGCGTCTGCGTCCTGGCGTCGGTGCCGCTCACGGATCCGGCCAGGCTCTCGGCGAGATCGTGGTCCCGGGCGTCGTGCGCCACCTCGCGGACGAGCAGGGTCAGCGCGTGGTCCCGGTCGCCCTGGCTCCAGTGCCAGACAGCGTCCTCGGCGTGCTCGATCATCGACTGGATCTCGTCGCGGTCGCAGACCGGGGCGGCGACGTGCAGGATCTGTCGCACGTGCGACGCCAGGGTCGGCCCGTTCTCCTCCCGCAGCGCCAGCTCCTGCGCCCGGAGGACGGCCGAGCGCGCGAGTTCGCGGTCGTCGAGCTCGATCGCCGCCTTGATCACCATTTCCAGGACGATCAGGATCTCGTGTCTCTCGGGGCAGGACGCCGCGATGCCCGGTACCTCGCGCAGCAGTCGCCCCGCGTGCTCGCGAGCGCCCGTCCGAGCCGCCATGAGCGCCAGGTCGGTGAGCGCGCACGCCCGGAAGTAGGGTTCGGCGATCCCCCGCACGAGCGGCTCCACGTGGGCGGGGTCGGCGTCGTCGGTGCCCTTGGTGAGCAGGTTCAGCGCGCTGAGCTGGTCGGCCGGGTCACCGATGCCGTGCAGCACCGTGGCCGCCTCGCCCTGTTCGCCGATCAACGTGGCGGCGCGGACGAGCAGTCCGAGCCCGTGCCGGTAGCCGGGGGAGGCCGGCGCCGCGCGCATGACCGGGGACGCCGACCGGAGCATGGCCGCCGCCCGGACCCGGTCGCCCTTCCTGGCTGCCTCGTCCGCCAGGACGCACTGTCCCCACGCAGGGTCGGTCGGCACGTGCGAGGACCGCAGCATGGAGTCGGCCCTCGTGGCGTGGCCGGTCGTGGAGATCACCATGACGAGACGTTCGAAGACGTGCCGCCGCCATCCCGGCTCCCCGATCTGATGGATCTTCGCCTTGGCCAGCCTGATCAACGCACGCGCACGGTCGCGGTCCTCGGGCGCGGTGGACCTCCCCACCTCCTCCAGGACGGCGATGAGCCCGTCGGCCTGGATCCTGGCGCAGTCCGACGAGCCCATCGCACCCTCGCACCCGGCGATGAACCGCCGGGCCCTGTCCTGCTCGTCCGCGCCGGCGGCGACCCAGGCCAACCGGGCGAAGGCCTCGGCGGTGTCCAACGCCCTGGGCAGCGACCTGGCGAGGTGTTCGGCTCGCCGGTAGTCCCCCTTCTCGGCCATCACCTCGACGAGCCGGATGAGATCCCAGGCCGGCGAGGCGCCCGCGGGCATCAGCCGGGCGACGCCTTCCGCCCGGTCGTACTCGCCGGCCCGCGCCATGCGCTCCACGAGCCACTCCAACCGGCAGACGTCGAACTCGTCCGTCTCGCGCAACAGGTCCTCGGCGCGATCCCAGTCCCCGTCGAGGGCCGCCAACCGGGCGCGCACCTGCTGGGGGCCCTCCGGGTCGGTCATCGCGCGCGCGAGTTCCCGTGCCGCTGCGGCGAGTTCCCGCGCCCGCGCGCGCTCACCCCGCTCGGCCGCGACCTCGGCCACGCCGACCAGGGCCTCGGCCCGCTCGACGAGGGCGTCGTCACCGTCATACCAGCCGGCGTACACGTCGACGTGGCCGGCGTCGGCGACACCCACGGACCGGGCCAGCGACTCGGCGCGGGCGAAGTCGCCGCGCCGCGCCGCGGCCAGGGCCCGGCGCGCCGTGAGCGAGGGGTAGCCGCAGGCGCGCGCGAGCAGCTCGGCCCGTTCATGGTCGCCGGCCGCCTCGGCCGCCACCGAAAGACGGTCGAGCAGCTCACGGTCCTGCCGGGTCGGGTCCAGGGCGATCCGGTCGGCCCGCTCGTGGTCGCCGGCCGCCTCGGCGACTACGGCAAGCATCGCGGGGTCGTCGAGCCACCCGGCGACGGCCTCGGCGCGCTGCCGGTCGCCGTTCTCCGCGATGGTCTCGGCGACCTGCCGGATCGCCCAGTACCGCGACTGACCGCCGTGCAACCGGGCGAGCGACTCGGCCTGTTCGTACGCGCCGAGCCTGGCCCACACGGCCGGCAGGACGCTGGGCATGTGCTCGTACCGGCGGGCCAGCTCGTCGCGGCGCAGGGCCAGGCGCAGCGCCAGCGGCAGATCGGTGGCGTGCTGCCGGACGTTGAGCTGGTAGGCCATGTTGATCTCGGCGATGGCCAGGAAGTCGTTGCCGGTGCGCCGGCGCAGCATGTCCTGCCGCGCCCGGTCGGTGGCGCACCGGGCGAGACCGACGAGGTCCCGGGTGGCCACGAGCAGGTTGGGATAGTCGTACAGGAGGTAGGCGGGGGTGTCGTCCGGCCAGTCGCGCCGCCGGTAGCCGTCCGCCCAGCGGTGCAGCCGGTCGCGCAGGTCGTCGATCTCCGTGCTGATGCTCTGCTCGGTCGCGGTCTGCAGCGTGTCGTGGCTGAGGAAGTAGGCGAGCTGCCCGGTCGCCGACGACCGGCCGGTGACGCTGTGCCCGAGGTCGGCCCGGACCAGGGCGTCGATGTCGTCCGGTTCGCGTCCGGTGAGTTCGCCCAGGTCGGCGCCGGTCAGCCCGCCACGCGCTGCGGCGACGAACCCGAGCACCTGCCGCCGCACGCCGGTGTCCCGCAGTGTGTGCGCCAGCTCCGTCGAGGCGTCGTGCTCCAGCCGGCGGGCGTGCGGGGACGCGGCGAGTTCACGCACCGGGCACGCCCGCAGGGGGTGGTCGCCCGGCACGTCGGCCGGCAGGCGGAGGTCCGGCCGGCTGGACACCAGTACCCGCATGTTGTCCGGCGGGTGCCGGGGCAGCGATGCCGCGATGCTGGCGGAGTCGCCCCCGAAGGTGCCGCTGTCCTCGTCGAGACCATCGACGACGAGAAGCAGCACCTTGCCGTTCGCGCGCGCCCGTGACGCCGCGGACGCGAACAGCGAGGCGAGCCAGCCACGCCGGTGGGACGCGGCCCCGCTGCCGGACTCGCCGTCCGCCGACGCGGAGAGCTGCCGCGCGACCGCGGCCGTGAACGCGTCTCCGTCGGCCGCGCCGGGCAGGCGCCGGGTGACGAAGAACGACACGACCTCCACCCCGGGCGGCGGGTTCAGCACGAACCACGAGAGCAGCGCCGTCTTCCCGGCCCAGGCCTCGCCCTGCACCCACGCGTAGGGCTGCCGGCCCGCGCAGAACGCCGCCAGGTCGGACAGCTCCTTCTCGCGGTCCCGCAGTCGCAGGGGCGCGAAGTCCTCACGGACGGCCGCCTGGTGGACCCGCCTGACCACGTCGTGCCGGGTCGGCGGCAGGACGGGGGGCAGCGGCCCCGACTTCGGTGTCCCGGCCAGCTCCGCGAGGCGGAGGCGGTCGTCGGTGTCGAGGGCTGCGACGCAGCGGTCCACCCGAAAGGCCGTCAGGCTGCCGTCGCCCTCTTTCCCGTAGTGCCGCGCCAGCACGCCGACGATCCGGTCGCGGCACCACAGCGCGGCCCCTGACATGCCCTCCCACGGCGAGACGGCGCCGTCCGGCTCGGCGCGCGGCGCCGCCACCCTGACCTCCAGGGTGCCCTGCGTCCGGTTGGACGCCGTCCCGATCGAGCCGTCCGCCTGGTGGGTGTCGCGGTACCACGTCCTGCCGTCGTCGTCCGACCGCAGTTTGAACCGCGGGAAACCGATCGCCAGGGCCTTCAGCCGCAGGACCCTGTCGTCGGGGATCCCGCCCAACGGTGTCTCGGGCAGGGCCTCGGCGCGGCCCTCCATGGCCAGGACGGCGATGTCGTGCTCCGGGCACGACCAGGCCACGGTGGCGTCGGCGGCCCACTCGGTCGGGAGGCCGCCGTCGAACTGCACGCGGATCGAGCGCGCGCCGTTCACCACGTGCGCGGCGGTCAGGACCGCCGCCGGGCGGATCCGGTAACCGGAGCCGCGCTGCGAGGTACGGCCCCCGGCATCGACGATGATCTCGGCGACGCGGCGCACGTCCACCCCCGACGTCACCGTTCACCAGGCAGCGAGTCGCCCGTGATCATCATGCGGGAGTCCGGGGCGCTGGTCCGGCGCGGTTCAAGACTCAGCCTGATCCGCTGGGTCGACTGCGTCGAGAGCTTCGCGTCGGCCCCCATCTCGACCACCCAGAACTTCACCTTCGCGGAGGGGCCCGCGTCCCTGGACACCGCCAGGGTCAGCTCCAGTTCCACCGGACCGAGTTCGAAACGCAGCTCCTCGCCGTCGCCGGCGCGCATCGCCGCCGAGAGTTCGGCCCGAAGCTCGGCGATGACCTCTGATAACTCGACGCTCATGCCACACCCCCTCGTCACCCGTAATCTAGCGGCATCCGGGGGGGACGGACCCCGGATACCGCAGCGCGCGGTGCATGAGGTGTAGCCCGGCGTGGCCCTTCCGTCGGGTGCCGGAAGCCCTCCGGCACGGTGCCCAGCACGCCGAAGCCGAGCGACCGGTACAGCCGCACCGCATGGACGTTCGTCTCCACCACCGCGTTGAACCGGAAGCGCGTAGGTACCGTGCAGAGGGTGCAGGTTGGTGCCACATGACCTGACGCCTCGCTGACGGGTTCGGCCACCGGGTTCCGGTGCGGCGACCTCGATCGGCTCAGTCTGGGACGCCTGTGGCGGTCGCGGCCCGCAGGTAGCTGTAGACGGTTTCGCGGCTGATGCCGTACTCCTTGGCCAGCGTGGATCTCCGCTCACCGGCGGCGGCGCACTCGCGTGGCTGGCGGGCCTGGTCGGGGCGGAGTGCGGGTCTGACACGCTCCCAGGCACGCAACGGGCTTAGCGCCCGAACCCCGTCGGGTTCGAGCACACCCCGCTGTACCCCGCCGCGCGCGAGGACCCCGGCTCCTTCACTCTCAACCGTCTCCTCCAGCTCCCGCACCACGTCCTGGTGGCCGACACCGTCGCCCAGCTCCACCAAGCCGTGAACGGCCCCCGCTCGCCGTGCGTGCCCGCACCCGGCCCGAGGACTGCACACCCGGTTCCGCGTGGTCGACTCCGGCCACCCGGACGGGCACGCGGGGATCCTGCGCGAGCGCATGGACGACTGGAACAAAGACCTGGCAGTGGATGCGGACTCACCGGGAAGGAGAACGACCTCCTGCCTGTCCAGCAGGCGGTGACCGAGACGCCCCACGACTGGCACCGCGCCGACAGGGTCCGCGTCACCCGCGACGGTGTCATGTGACGGGTTCGCGGTCGGCTGCTCAGGCGGTCGTGCGGCGTTCTCGGGACGCCCGAGATCTCAGGCCATGTCCGGGCCCAGGGCCTCGATGGCCTTTGTCAGCTTGTTGTGCACTTCGTGGTGGAGGTAGGTGAACTCCGCCTCGGTGATCGTGCCGCGGTCGGCGTCCATGATTTGGCGGTGGACATCGACTATGGGGTTGTCGGTTTCCGGGTTGTCGAGCGGGACGATGGAGATCTGGTAGCTGATCCAGCGTGCCTTGAGCGGTTCCCTGATCCTGGGGAGTCGGTTCGTGGGATTTCTCTGCTCAGGGGCCTCTTCCATCTCGGCCTGGACACGCAACTGGATGCCAAGTCCGTGCGGCTGGAGCCTGGGCACATGCCGGCGCAGCGCCGTCTCCATGGCCATCTGCTCCGTATTGACCGCATTGGAGCCGATTACCAGGTTCTCCGCGACATCCGGGCCGCCATCCTTGTCACCGATCAGGTGACACCACTCGTACGCCGCCAACATGCCTCTCGCACCGCCCATTCCGGGACCCATCCATTGATGAGCCTGGGTGTTTCCCATGGCTTTGGCAGTACCCCGGCCTGCGTCCCGGCGGTCTGTCTGGGGCGGTGTTGAAACCGCCACGGCTGTCTTCCTGGCTGCTTGCCGACCGTCGAAGTCCTGTGCGGACAAGAACTGGCGACTGTCGGTCCGGAACCTTGGGTCTTCGAGTGACGCCCTGTAGAAGATGAAAGGCTGTCCGTCTGTGTAGGGGAGAGCCTGGTAGTTGAGGAAGTCATCGTCGGTAGCGGCCAGTTCCGCGTCGGGATCCAGACCGTGATCTTCGGCCAGTTTCTCCGCGACCGCATGGCTGTATGTGTCTGCCGACCAGAAGCCCAGGTTATGACCCCATCGGTCGCCGTATGCGTAAGTCCTGCCCGCCGATCTTCCCTGGGAGCCGCGGAAAACACGAGAGGTGATCTGGAACGGGCTGTCGAGATCGATCAAGCTCGGATTGCCGTGGAAAGCGCCGCGGGGGTCGTTGACCAACTCCACTTCGTACGTGAAGAACGAGGAGCGGAAGCGCGCCTTGATACTGGTGTGAGGCTGGGCATAACGGCCCCGGGGCGCCGGTGGCGCCCAATCCTTGGGTATGCGCGTGATTTCGATTTCCTCGGCATTCGGCCTACCCACCCGAGCTGTGGCAGGTTGCGGAACGGGCTGGCCGTTCTCGTCGAACTCCTTGGCGGGCACAGTCAAAAACGCCAAGGGATACGCGGCCCTGTCGAACTGGGTCTGTACGGCTTCGCTCACGCGCTGAACCACAGGCGCGGCGGCCACGGGTGCGGTATCTCTTTGTACCGGCGGGCGGGGCACAGGCCCGCTCATGGCCCGTGCCGCATTGGCATCGGCCTCCCGCTCGAAACGATCCGAAGGGTCGGAGACAGTGATTCCATCGCCGTGGTCCGTTCCGGACACCGGGCCGGAACGCTGCTGAATGACGTGCGTCAGCTCATGAGCGAGGGTGTGCTTGTCACCGCCCCCCTCCCCGATGACGACGTGACTGCCGAAGGTGTAGGCGCGGGCACCGATCTCAGCGGCCGACGCCCTCGCGGCGGAGTCGGTGTGGATCCGGACGTCGGAGAAGTCCGCGCCGAGCCGGGCCTCCATGTCGGCGCGGGTGGCGTCGTCCATCGGCCGCCCGGAGGTGCGCAGGACGTCATGGACCGCGGAGCGCCGCACCGGCGGCGCGGCCTGGCCGGCGGGCCTGTTCTGTCCGTGTCCACGCCTGACCGAGTGCTGGTGCTCCTCCTGGGACCGGGCCTGACCGGCTCGGCGGAGCATCTGGACCACCGCGGCGTTGCCGACCGTGGCCTGAAGTCCGGTCAGGCCGTGCCTCTCCACGGGCGGCGCGGTCCTGGGCCTGAGGGTGAGGACGCGGCCGCCGTCGGCCCTGTCACCTGTGCTTTTCTCACGATCACGCAAGGCAAGGCCCCCTCCGGCCGTTCGTCCCCCTCTTTCGTACCCGCGGGGGCCCGCCGACGCAGCGTACGAACGGGCAGTGTCCGCTGACCGGAAGTGCAGGCCTCCTGCACTTCGCCCTCGGCCGTGACCACCGGCTACCCGGCCACCCGCAAGCAGCCTCCTGAGCGCCGAGATGACGCGGGACGACAAGCTGATCGCCACCGAGCGGGCCGCCTGCGAGCACGTCTTCGCCCACCTCGAGAACTGGCGGGTCCTCACCAGGCTCCGGCTCTCCGCACCCTGTGCGACCACGCTGCCGCGAGCGCTTTTCGTCCTGACCAACACCGAGATCAACCGCTGACAGACGATCTTCACCACAGACACGCCCCCTCACCAGCACGAGCATCGACTCGCACCCGCGATGCCCCGCCGCGGGTCGGCGAGTCCGGGCCCCGCTGGCGCCGGCGGACCGTCGTCGTTGCCGTCCGAGGCGGTGGGCACGGGGGCGTAGCTCCTCGGCGAGGACCTGCGGGTGGCCTGGCGGACCCGCGTCGACCGGCAGCGCGGGTTGGGCGTTCGGCAGTGGCGGTGATGGTGGTGGCCGGCGCAGGCGCGAAAACCGATGGCCGCCCTACCTCCACCGAGCCCAGGAAGCCCTTCTCCACGACCGTGCTGTCCGTGGCGGTCCCGGACGCGAACCCGGTGAGGCCCGGCGGCGGTGGCCGGGCTTGTGGTCGCCGCACAGCCGGTCCGCCCAGATCGTCCCCGGGTACAGCTCGGAGTCCGCGGCGTGCGACGGCGCGGCGACGCCGGGCAGGCCGGCCGCGAACGCCTCGGCCTCCTTCACCAGGTGGTGGAAGACGAGCGTCCTGCCGAAGTTCTCCCCCGCCGACGCCTTGTGCAGCGCGGACTGGAGCCCGGCGAGCCGGGCAACCGCGGACCTCGTCCGAGCGGTCCACGGCCCGCGGGGAGCTACTCCGCGCTGCGGGCCGCGACCCGGGTCAGAGCGGAGGGGCGATGAAACAGCCGCGGTCCGGATCGTTGAACGACTCCTTGGCCACCAGCTCGTCCCAGGGGTTGGCCGTGCCCCACTGGTCGGTCACCTGTGCCTGTGTGGCGTCGTAGACATGGGGGTGCCAGGTGTCCTCCTCCACCTGTTCCATCTCGGTGGTGTACTCCAGCGTGTTGCCGTGCGGGTCCAGGAAGTACGTGAAGGCGTTGTCGCCCGCGAGGTGCCGGCCGGGACCCCATAGTTTGGTGGCGCCCGACCGGACGGCCCGGCCGGAGGCACGCAGATACTCGTCCAGGCCACGCAGCTCGAAGGATATGTGGTGCAGGGACGTGTGGGGTCCTCTGGAGAACGCCACCGAGTGGTGGTGGGAATTGATCCGCAGGAAATACATGAGGTCACCGTCCTGCGGTGAGCGCATCGTGTCGGTGAGCCGGAAGCCGAGATGCCGCTCGTACCAGGCCCGGGTGCGCCCGATGTCCGGCGCGTTGAGAACCACGTGCGACAGGCGCACCGGTACGGGTTCCCGGGCCTCGATCCGCCGGTGCCGGCGCGGCGCCACGTCGCAGGACACCTCGACGGTACGGCCGTCCACGTCGAAGAAGCGGAAGCCGTAGCCGCCGCCCGGGGTCGGCAAGGCGCCCGGTTCGCAGATCAGCCGTACACCGGCGCCCGCCAGCCGCTCGGCCAGCACGTCGGCGTCCCTCGGACTCGCGATACCGAAGGCGAGCAGATCCAGGCGCTTTTCACCGGCTTCGCGCAGCCGGACCACGTACTGCTCGGGTGACCCTTCCGCCGCCAGGAAGGAGACGCCCGTGTCGTCGGCGGTCCGGGCCAGGCCCCAGACGTCGGTGTAGAAGGCGAGCTGCCGGTCGTGGTCGGGAACCGCCAGGTCGACATGGCGCAGATGCGTGAGCTGGACCGAGGACAACGTTCCTCCAGGTGACAGACGCGGGCACCGGGCAGGGACCGACCGGCCCTCCCACCCCTACCAGTGCCGCTGCCGCCGCGGGCAGGACGTAACAGGCCATATGCGGCCCGGCCCATGGCACGCCAGCGAGGCTCGCCTTGTCCTGTGCCTCGGTGAGCGTGGCACCCGGGAGGTGGTCCGAGCGCCTGCGCGGGCGAGTGCCCCGTCAGGAGCCGAGGCGCGGAGCTTCAAGGACCGTCTGCGGCAGGCCGAGCCCGCTGCGGAGGACGACTGCACCCGGGCCCGCGCGCTCGACGAACGACCGGAACGTATCGCCCGCGACCGCCGGCGCCACGCGTGGGACGAACAGGCCCCGGATGCCGCGCTCGAGCCGGCCGTCCGCGCCGCCCCGGGCGCAGGAAGCGGTCGGATGCTGTCCGGAGCTGCCTGGGAACCGTGACCAGGCCGCCCGCGCCGAAGCGGAAGAGACACGGCACAGGGCCGCTGTGCGGGAGGCGCGGCGGCCGGTGTCAAGCGGTACGGGCAGAAGTTCACCGACCAGCGGTGGGAGGAGACCACCGGTCGGGTGGTGGGGACGCGAATCGTGCAGAGATCTTCGGCGGCCCGCGGACCACGCGTCTGACGGCCGGAGCGGGCTTCGAAGCCGGGATGCTCGTAGGTGATCAGTCCGACGTCGGAGGCGGACCGCAGGAGGCGCACTCCTCGAGCGCCACTGCGACACGGCGATGACAGCAAATGATTCGTCTCGGCCGGTTGTTGGCGCTTTTATGTCCACACGAGCGCCGCCCGATCCGCGGTGGCGCGCCGACATCAGGGGTGGGATCAGCGTTGAGGGATGCGTCAGGAAGAGGCAGCAGACTGACGACGGTGCTGCTGGCGGGCGCGCTGGCCGGGTCGGCGCTGGTGGCGGCCCCCGGTACCGTGTCCGCGGCCCCGGGGGCCGCGGACACGGACACCGCCGCGGCGGCCGTGGTGCCGTCGGGCCCGGGCATGGAGCTGTCGGCCGCGTCGTTCACCCAGATGACGGTGGACGACACCGGCAAGCGCGTGTGGATCGCCGGGGACCGGGTCTATCCGGACGGGTCGCGGGACGGCGAGCTGGTCGGCGTGCTCTACGGGGGCGCCGGGCCCGCCGTCGCCAGCGCCCACATGGCCGCCCCCCTGTCCGGCGTCGCGGTGGAGCCGGACGGCTCGAAGGTCTATGCCGGGCAGTCGGACCACATCGCGAACTACTCCCACGAGAGCGGGTCCTTGTACCCCCTGGATCCGATTCCGGCGCCGGCCGACGGCTGTGGGCGGGAGCTGGTGCACACCGGCGGGCGGCTGTTCTTCACCAGCCGGCCGGCCGCGTCGTCCCAGGGCTGCACCGACGCGCTGAGCACGCTCGGCGTCGCCGCGACGGCCGGGGGCGGCCAGGCCCGGGAGGTCATGTACTCGTACACCCCGATCCATCTCGAGGGAGGGCCCGGAGGGCTGCTGGTGACCGCCGCGGAGCGCTGGTCCCCGACCGACGACCCCGACCTGGGGATCTACCGGGTGACGGACGGGACGGACGGGAACCCGCTGGAGTTCCTGGGCGAGCGCCGGTTCACCGAGGACGGCACGGACCGGGGCATGGACTTCCGGGACGCCGACTTCTCCGCGGACGGCTCCGTCCTCGCGGTGGCCGACGCGTTCCGCGGGACCGTGCTGCTGGGCGGCCAGGACGCCCGCTTCCTCGAGAACCACTACGCACCGCTGCCGGAGGGCGTGGCGCCCACGGCCGTCGCCTTCAGTCCCGACGGCAAGTGGTTCGCCCAGGGCGGCGCGGCCTCGGGCGATACCGCCGACCTGACCCTGGCGTTCGCCGACCCGTCGGTCGAGCGGGAGCCGCTGCGCATCAGCTTCGAGGACGAGGCCGCGAGCCACCGCGTCGTCCCGCGGGGCATGGAGTTCTCCGGGGACGGACAACAGCTGTTCGTCGTGACCTCCAACCCGGAGGGCACCAAGTTCTGGCTGCACACGATCCAGACCCGGGAGGCCCTGGCCCCGTCGCGCTTCGTGGACGTGACGCAGGGCCCGGCCGTCGCCGGGGAGCCGTTCAGGGTGACCGGGCGACTGGACCTGGACGGACTGGCACCCACCCAGGCGCCGCGGATCACGGTGCAGCGACTGAACGGCCTGGAGGTCACCGACCTGCCGCCGGTCCCGGTCGCCGAGGACGGAACGTTCGTCCTGGAGGACGTCCTGCCGGACCGGGCCGGGGACGTCCACTACGTGCTCGGCTACGCGGGTGACGAAGTCCACTACCGCTCGGAGCACTGGCTGGCGGTGGACACGGTCGAGGCGTCGAGCACGGCGCCCCGCGGCGGCCGGTAGCCGGCGCGCGGCGCCGCGGGCTTCCTCGGCGGCCTGGCGAACCACCTCGAAGAGGAGCGGCCCCGGCGGGCGTCCGGGGTGTTCTTGCGGTCCCGTTCGGCACGAGCCGGGCCGGGGCCGTCGACGACGCGCTCTGCCGGCCCGTCCGTCGATCTGGGCCATGACCTGGAGTTGTTCGGCGGCGGTGAGCGAGGCGATGAGGGTGGGCTGCTGGCAGACGATGCCGATCTTGTGGCGGCGCAGTTCCGTCAGTTCGCCGCGGGGGTGAGGCCGGTGGTGCTCTGGCCGCCGATGGTGACGGTGCCGGTGTCGGGGGAGACCAGGGTGGCGGCGACCGCGAGGAGGCTGGACGTGCCGGAGCCGGAGGGCCCCGCCACGGCGGTCAGGCTGCCCCGGGGAACCTCCAGGCCGACCTGGTCGAGGGCGGTCAGGCGAGGTGTCGCCGTCGGGGTAGGTGAGGGTGATGCCGGTCAGGCGCAGGCTCATCGGGCGGTCCCCAGGGCGGTCAGCGGGTCGACGGAGGTGATGCGGAGCCGGCCGCCCCGCCCCGCGCGGTCAGGCCATCTCGACGTAGCGATGGACCCGGTCGAAGCGCCGGGCCGCCACGTCCCGGCGGCGGATCACCCAATGGGCCACGCCGGAGTCCAGTTCCGTGACGTCGTCGCCGCACCTCCAAGTGGCCAGGAGAGCCCAGTCGTCGGCGCCCTCTGCGTGGGCCGTACCGCCCAACTCGCAGGGGCCGGCCTCCTCGGGGCCACGGGCGTAGTGGACGGGGTCGTTCTGGGGCGAGACCGGGTGACCGCCGATCTGCAGGGTCCAGGAAGGGCGGTAGCCGCCCACGTGAGCCCAGGCGTCGCCGAGTTCGCCGGCGAGTTCGAACTGCTCGTCCTCGGGGAATTCGCCCCATCTGTCGAGGGCGAAGCTCTCCGGCATCTGCGCGCTCGGCTGGTGCCAGACCGTGCGGAGCTCACGCGGCCGGTACGGCTCGCGCCAGGTGTGTGCGCGGAGGCCCGGGGTTGTCGGGGTTCCGGCGGGAACGTACAGCACCGCGTCGGACACTTGTCCCCCGGCGAGCACCTCGGTGCCGGAGAAGAGGAGCAGGCGGCCGTCGGCGGGGAGCGGGAGGCCGGTGGCGCCCGGCGGGAGAGCAGCGAGGTCGACGCAGGCCACGAGGGGAACGGACGGCCTGGGCACGCCGTGCGGCAGCATGGGCTCTCCGCCGACCCGGGCCACGAGGGGGCCGTCACCGCCCTCCGCCAGGTACACCGCCGGACGGGCGACACGTATCCATTCCTCCACCTCCTCCGGGGGCAGCCCCCGGGATGCCGCCTCGGCCCGGAAGCGGTTCATTCTGTCCCTGCTCGCGTCGGTCACCGGGCTACCCTAACGGCCTCCTGGGCGCGCAGCGGCAGGACCGAACGCGCTCGAAGGCACGGCGTTCGGCGATGCCCGCCGTTGAACGAGTGGCGCGAGCGTCAAGTCAGCGTCGGGACGGCGCCCGCAACGCCCACACCGCACTGATGGCGCGGCGGCCGGACCACAGATCAGGAGGCCCTCGCGGCCGGCTCCAGAATCGCCGCGCACTCCACGTGCGAGGTCACCGGGAACAGATCGAACGCCCGCAGCGTCCGCACCCGGTACCCCCCGTCCCGGAAGTACCCCAGGTCAGGGGCGAACGCAGCCGGGTCACAGGCCACGTAGGCGATCCGGTGGGCGCAGGCCCTGGCCGTGTTCCGCCGTGCGCGAGCCGGCGAGCCCGAGGCCGCCGGCCCGCGCGAGCCGCTCCACGATCTCGGATACGGCCTCGACCGCACCGTCGAGCAGGTCATTGAGGACCTCTAGCGTGTCACGGCCATGCTGATGCCGGTCATCCCGGGCCCGGCTCGCGCACCTGTGCCCCGTGAACGCCGTGAACTGGACGGATGGCCCGGCAGGCCCAGACCGTGCCGACGGCGGCACGATGCCGTGCGGCGCCGTGCTTGGCTGCCGCTCACCCGAAGGCCGGCTCCCGTCGTGTGCTGCTCGCCCGGGTCGGAAAAGCCGCAGCCGCCGGTGAGGACAGCCCGCCGCAGAACACGCTGACGATGATGGCCGTGGTCCGGCGGACCGCAGCCTTGTCGCCGTCTCCGCTCACAGGACCTGTGTACGACGTGGGTGGGGGCGCGGCCACTCGTGCCCGGTTCGGGCGGGGCGGCTGTAGCAGCCGGAGCCCTCGAGGACCGGCTTCAGTGAACTGGCCGCTGCCGGACAGGCCCGCCGCCATGCCGCCCGTGCGGCTGCCCAAGAGCGGGGGCGAGCGCCAGGCCGCGGGTCGCCAGCCGGGCCGGCCGCCCACGTCCGGGCCGGCTCCTGCGTCGACCAGGAACCGACGGGCCGGTACGCGCCGAGTCCGGCGCCGCGCGCGGCCGGCTGCTGCCCGGGGCGGAGGAGCCGTCAGGGGACGAGGTACCGCTGCGTCTGCGCCAGCGGTTACGGGGATGGTCCCTCCCGCCTGCCGGGGGAGTGGCCTCAAAGTAATCGTCCTCGGCCGAGTCGTTGAACGTCTGACGCCTCAGGGCGAGGACGGCACCGGGCGGGCGCTGACTGGCGGCGCGAAGCCGCCGGTGCTCGGCACTGCGGCGGGCTTGTCCGCGACTGCGGGCTCGGTGGTGACGGTCTGGTCGGCCGTGATCTCCTGCATAGAACGCGGCACACGCCGCGACGACCTCGCAGCCCGCCGGCACACAGAGGTGCAGGCGGCCCCGCCCGGAATCTCGGCGTTCCGGCGTACCTATGGCTGTCACGCTGCTGGAGTCAGGTCGGTTTGAGTGATGTGTTCGGTTGGCGTGCTGGTCAGGGCGCGGTAGACCTCTCGGGCGACGAATCGTTTGAGGCAGCGCATGACGTCGGGGCGCGGTGAGTGGCGGGTGGCCGTGTCCAGGGGTGAAGCTGGAGGTGTCCGCCGGGCAACGGGAGAAACCGTGCGCGGCGTTCCTTTCGGTGCCTCGGGTCCGGCGCTCTTCTCGCGGTCGGGTCCGCGCCCAGGGACGCCGGTGTGGTCGGGTGACTCGAAACCCGGGATCGGGGAACCGGAAGTGGTGCCCTGACCCATGAGGGGAGGACGGGTGCCCGGACGCCCGGCTTTCTCACCGGAAGAAGGACCATGATGGCGCACGAAGAGGACGACGGGCGCACCGACGGCGACGGCGTCACACGCCGCCGTCCGCTGCGTGAGTGGCACGTCGCGGAGACGGTCGAGGTCGCGGTGCCGGTCCGCACGGCCTACAACCAGTGGACGCAGTTCAAGGCGTTCCCGCGCTTCTCGGCCGTGGTGCGCGACGTCGAGCAGCTCAGGCCCACCGCCACCGCGTGGATCATCGGCTACGGCCCGCTGCGCCACCGTTTCCCGGTCGAGATCGTGGAGCAGGACCCCGACGCCTACCTGGCCTGGCGTGGCCTGGAGCAGCACCCCACCCACGAGGGCGAGGTCGAGTTCAGGACCACGGGGTCCGGCGGCACAGCGATCACGGTCCGGATGCTCCTGCGGCCGCACGGGGCCGCGAAGGTCCTCACCCGCTCCCCCGGGTTTACGGGGCTGACCGCCCGGCTGGTGCGCGCCGAACTGGTCAACTTCAAGCACTTCATCGAAGGGCTCGGCCAGGAGGGCGGCGCCTGGCGCGGCACCATCCGCAACGGCCGCGTCCAGCACGACACCCCGGAACCGCCCAGGAGCCGTGTCGCCCAGTGGCCCGTCGGCTGACCCGCCCACCGCACACGGCAAGAGAAAGGCCAAGCGATGCAGAACCCGCCCGGTCAGGAGCCGGAGCCCTCCCTCTCCGTAACGCCGCCGAAGAAGTGGGCGGCCGGGGTCCCCGCCGTCCTGCACGCGCTGGAGTACTCCCTGGAGCAGACCTCCCCGCGCAAGACCGGGGTCGACCTGCTCACCATGAACCAGGTGGGCGGAATCGACTGCCCCGGCTGCGCGTGGGCCGACCCCGCCCCGGGCCGGCGCCATCGCAACGAGTACTGCGAGAACGGCGCCAAGCACATCAACGACGAGGCCACGACGCGCCGGATCACCGCCGACTTCTTCCGCGAGCACAGCGTGTCCGATCTGGCCGCCCGTTCCGACATGTGGCTCAACCAGCAGGGCCGGCTCACCGAGCCGATGATCAAACGGCCCGGATCGGACCACTACGAGCCCATCGGCTGGAACGACGCCCTGGGCGTCCTCGCGCAGGAGCTCAAAGGGCTGGACTCGCCCGACGAGGCGGTCTTCTACACCTCCGGCCGGGCCAGCAACGAAGCCGCTTTCGTCTTCCAGCTCTTCGCCCGGGCCCTGGGCACCAACAATCTGCCCGACTGCAGCAACATGTGCCACGAGTCCAGCGGCTTCGCCCTGAACGAGACGCTCGGCGTCGGTAAGGGCACCGTGAGTCTCGACGACCTCCACCACGCGGACCTCATCTTCCTGGTGGGGCAGAACCCGGGCAGCAACCACCCGCGGCAGCTCTCGGCCCTGGAGGAGGCCAAGCGCAACGGCGGCCGCATCGTGGCGGTCAACCCGTTGCCGGAGGCGGGGCTGCGGCGCTTCAAGAACCCGCAGAAGCCGCGCGGGGTCGTGGGGCGGGGCACCCAGATCGCCGACCGCTTCCTGCACATCAAACCGGGCGGGGACCTCGCCCTGTTCCAGGCACTGAACCTGCTGCTGCTGGAGGCGGAGGACGCGCGTCCCGGCACCGTCCTGGATCACGACTTCATCAACGCCCACACCTCCGGTTTCGAGGACTTCGCCCGGCACGCCCGCACCGTCGACTGGGACGACGTGCACGCGGCGACGGGACTGACCCGTCAGGAGATCGAGAAGGTCCGCGACGAGGTCCTGCGCAGCGAACGCGTCATCGTGTGCTGGGCGATGGGCATCACCCAGCACAAGCACGGCGTGCCCACCATCCGGGAGATCGTCAACTTCCTGATGCTGCGCGGCAACCTGGGGCGCGCGGGCACGGGCGCCTGCCCGGTGCGCGGTCACAGCAACGTCCAGGGCGACCGCACCATGGGCATCTGGGAGCAGATGCCAGACACCTTCCTGGACGCCCTGCAAAAGGAGTTCGGCTTCAACCCGCCGCGCCCGCACGGCCTGGACTCGGTGAACTCGATCAAGGCGATGCTGGAGGGCCGCATCAAGGTCTTCCTCGCCCTGGCCGGGAACTTCGTGCGCGCGGCGCCCGACAGCGAGGTCACCGAGAAGGCGATGCGTTCGTGCCGGCTGACCGCCCACATCTCCACCAAGCTCAACCGCTCGCACACCGTCAGCGGCGAGACCGCCCTCATCCTGCCGACGCTGGGGCGCACCGAGCGTGACGTCCAGGCCGACGGCGAGCAGTTCGTCACCGTCGAGAACTCCATGAGCGAGGTGCACACCTCCCAAGGGCGGCTCGAACCGGCCTCGCGCATGCTGCTGAGCGAGGTCGCCATCCTGTGCCGGCTCGCCCGGCTGACCGTCGACGGCGTGGGGGACATCCCCTGGGCCAGGTTCGAGGGCGACTACAACACCATCCGCGACAGCATCTCCCGGATCGTGCCCGGCTTCCACGACTTCAACGCCCGGGTGACCCGCCCGGGCGGCTTCCAGCTGCCCAACCCGGTCAACGAGGGCGTGTTCAGGACCGAGACCGGCAAGGCCCGGTTCACCTGTAACGAGCGGGTGGTGCCCCTGGCCCCCCAGGGGCACCTGCTGCTGCAGACCCTGCGCTCGCACGACCAGTGGAACACCATTCCGTACACCAACAACGACCGCTACCGCGGCATCCACGGCAGCCGCCACGTCGTCCTGGTCAACCCGGCCGACCTGTCCGAGCTCAGCCTCGCCCAGGGCGACCGGGTGGATCTGGTGAGCGTCTGGGAGGACGGCACCGAGCGCCGGGCGGAGAACTTCGAGGTCGTGTCCTACCCGGCGGCCAAGGGTTCGGCCGCCGCCTACTACCCGGAGACGAACGTCCTGGTGCCGCTCGACAGCGTCGCCGACATGAGTAACCAGCCCACGTCGAAGGGCATCGTCGTCCGCCTGGAACCCACGGGCGACCGGTCCCGGCCGGCACCCGTCTGACCGGGACCGGGACGGTCGTACCCCGGGCGGGGCCCGCGGACGCAAGGCGGTGACGTGCCGACGGCCGGAGTCAGGGGCGTTCGTGTCATGGACCGTGGGAAGCACCTCCGACACGCTGTCGTCGACTCAGAGGCTGGCTCGGTAACATTCCCTATGTCTCATTCGTCGGTATCGGAGAAAGTGCCCAGAAACCGGCTACAACTCTGGAAGAGCCGCAGGTCAGCCAGTCTGCTCCCCGCTCCCGCGGGGGTGGTCCCCTCCCTCAGGGACGGGGCGTTCCTCCGTGCCGCTGCTCCCCGCTCCCGCGGGGGTGGTCCCACCACACTCGCCGCCGTCATCCTGATCGCCGCCTGCTCCCCGTGCCCGACCACCGAGGAAGGTGCGGGCGGGCACCGTGCCGGTCGGGGCGCCGCTCGGTCCGGTTGATGCGGCGATCATCCTGGGCCTGCGGGCCCGCCTCAGGGGCAGCGTCCGGCACGGATGCCGGGGGCTGAGCGGCCGCCGAGCGGGGCCGTCGGTACGACCGCGGGAGGGGGCAGGACCAGCGCTGCGAGAGCGAGCACGGCACGGCCTGGCCGGGAAGGGCGGGCGTGCGCGCCGCTCATCGCTCATCCCGGCGGCAGTGTCCGGCGTGAGGGGTCCCCGACCGTGGACCAGTCGGGCACAGTGAGAACGCTGCAGAGATCCCGAAGTTGCGTCAGGCCATGAAGAGGCATTGGAGAAAGGGCGAACCTCCTGGCCACGGGATTGAGGGACCAACGGGGCTCAGGGCAACTCACGGGATGTCGCACAGGCAGAGAGGGCCCCGAGGACCTCTCCGACCAGGCCGCGCGGACACGGTGCGCGGCAGCCGGGCCTCACCCGCCGCTGCACCCGCTCGGCCGCGGCCGAGCGGCACGCGTCCACCACCCGGCACGGAACTGCCGGGGACCCCGCTCACCGGTCGGCCGCACGGGGGCTGGACCGCGCGCAGGCCGGGGTGCGCGCAGGCCGGGGTGCACGCGGGCCGGGTCGCGCCGGAGTGCGGCCGGCCGTGGTCGGGCGGGCCGGCGGGACGACGCTGAGGACGTGAAGGCTGCGGAGGACGCCGGATGCCCGTCGCGCCCTGGGCGCCGGCCCGTTGGTCACGTTGCGGGCGGGGACGGTCGGGAGGCGTGCAGAGGGGTGCCGTGGAGGGCCTTCGAGTCGCCGCCGCTCCCCGTTCGAGTCCCGGGGACGGGGACGAGGACGAATTGCTGGCGAGGGCTGTCCATACAGGGGTGCTGAGCGACCTCGGCGACGTCGTTCCGGTCGATCTCCCGGCCGACGGTGACACAGGCATCGCCCCGTGCGGTCCGCATGCTGTACGCCGGTTGTCCGGCGAGAGGGGCGAGGGGGACCGGTTCGAGCTTCACGTACTGACGGGGATCGTCGTCCCGGCACGGGCGGGGAAGCCAGAGGGAGCCGGTCTCGGAAGAGGCGAATGCGGCACACCACGGACCCGCTCCCCGGATCGTGTTTGTCGGCCGCGCCCGGTAGAGGTCGGCGCTGATGCGCTCCACGGCGAACACCTGGTCCCGCGAGCCGGTACATGTCCATTCGACCACCATGGCGAGGGAGCCGCTGCCCTCACCGGTGCCGTCCAGGCAGCGGTCGGGGTGGCTGTGGACGGGGTGTATGCGGTATTCGCCCGCGGCCACGGGGCCACCCTGGGCCGTGGCCGACGGCACCTGAAGCCGGCTGTCGCCGCTGTGCGGTGTTCCCCGGACGGTCCACGCGGCGGTGACGGCCAGCAGTGCGCCGCCCGCGGCACCGAGTGCCAGGAGCCTCGCGCGATGCCGCAGCCGACGCGGCCGGGAGGCGCGCGGATGCGGGTCCGGGGGCCCGGCCGGAGGGGAGGCGGCGGTGCGGCCCTCGCCGACCGCGGCGAGCCTGCTGCGTGCCGCCGTCCAGACGGCCACTTCCCGGTCGGTACAGCCGCAAGCGCGCAGGAAGACCCTCAGGTGCTCCTCGCGAGGAAGCGTCGCCCGCTGCAGGACGTCCGCCAATGTACTGCGGGGCAGAACATCGCCCGATTCCGCCGCCTTCATCTCCAGCTGCCTATAAGTCACGTTCGCGCATTCTTTACGCGCGCGCAGGAGTGCGACGAATTCCGCAGCGTTACCGGCGGTCGCCGGATCGGGAAATGCGCGTTTGCTTTCCACCGTCACGCCCCTTTCGGGGGCCGTCACCGCGGCCCTGGCCTTTACCGTCGAGAACCGGGGCACAGCCTGACCTCCCTCCCGGCGAGGAGACAAGAGCCCTTTCCCGCCAGCCTGGCGTCATCTCTGCCCGGGTCATTGTCCGGATGACGCCCGGACAAGGCTGCGACCAGGCCGGACGGTGTCCGCTCGTCCGGGACGGCCATCCGCCGTTGCCCGGATACCGTCGCCTCCCCCAGGCTTTGAGCGATTCCGGCGGGCGCCTTCCACCGGGAACGTCATGCAACGCCGTCCGCACAGCGAAAGGATTCCTATGAAAGGCAAGATCGCCAGCCTGGTCGGTGCCGTGGCCGTCGGTGCCTTGATGATGGCCCCGGGTACCGCGCACGCAGCCGCGCAGAACTTCGACATCTACACCACGGACGCGAATCAGGGGGGCAACGCCTGGGGCACCCTGGTCACTGGCGCGGCGTGGAATGAATGTTCCTACGCCAAGCTCAAGGACGACGCCGAGAACGCTCTGTGGGACACCGCCGCAGACGGGCGTGCGGCCGTCGCCTGGCTGGTGTACACCCGCTGCAGCGACGGGGTGACGGACAAGACGCTGCTCGGTCGGGCCGGCGGATCGGGCACCGTGGTTCCGCTGAGCACCGCACCGGAGTACGACGTCAGGAACGCCAAGGTCATGGTGTGCCTGACCGACACCCTCTACTGCCGGTCCAGCCGCTGATCCCGTCCGCGGAGCGCTCCCGGCCGGGCCGTACCGAAGCATCGGCACGGCCCGGCCGGCCTTCCCTCGGACACCCCGTCGCCCGTCCCGGGCATCCTCGACGACGCCGTCGGTGAGTCGTCCGGGGCGCACGTCACGCCGGCCTTCGGTACGTGGTCGACAACCTCGGTGACCGGGACGCCGTCCTGGTCGTGGACGACACCGGCTTCCCGAAGAAGGGAGTGCGCTCGGGCGGCGTGCAACGCCAGTACTCCGGCACCGCCGGCCGCACCGAGAACTGCCAGATCGGCGTCTTCCTCGCCTGTGCCACCGACCGCGGGCGGACGCTGATCGACCGACGTCTGTATCTGCCCGTCTCCTCGCCAGCGAGGTGGCCATCGCCAAGACGATGGTCCCGCCGCGCGATCGCCGACAAGATTCCCTTCTGGTGGGTGACCGTGGACGCCGCCTACGGCTTTTCCAACGGCGGGCGCTACGAGCTCGAGCGGGCGGACGTCTTCCACGTCATGGCCACCACCCGCCACGACACCGTCGTCACCCGCTTCGTGCTCGACCACCCCGTGCACGACCTGTTCCAGGGACTGCCCCGGCAGAAGTGGAAGCGCCGCTCTTGCGGCGACGGCGCTCACGGCCTGCGGATCACCATGACAAGTACCGCCGTCTCGTCCGCGTGCTGGGAGTGAAGCCGCTGATCGCGCGACGCGGCACCGAACACGGCTCCGGACTCGGCACTCAACGCTGGGTTGTCGAGCGTGCCTTCGCCCACCTGCACTGGTTCCGCCGCCTGCGGATCCGCTGGGAGATCCGCGGCGACATCCACGAAGCCTTCCTCATCCTCGGATGCGCACCGCTCTGCTGGCGACGCCTGAACTCAACTGTCGATCGCTAGTTCTTCTGCAGGGTGCGGGTGACACCGGCGATGACGGCGGTCGTGAGCATCCAACCGAAAGCGATCAGCAGGTAGGCCAGCCACTGGAGGCCGTTGTTCGACCAGTACCACCCCGCGCGCTGTCCCAGACCACCGATGGGAATCAAGAGGTCGAGTGTGTAGACCAGGGGCTGGAACGGGACGCCTTCACCCGGCTTCACCGGGGTCGGAGAGTGGGTACCGAAGACCAGGGTGCCCAGCAGGGCCAGTGTCAGGAGCCAGACGCCTGCCAACCAGGGCCGGTAGCCATAGCCTACGGTCACGTCGAGCAGGTGCCCCCACGCCCGTGCCGGCAGGGACAGGGTGAGGCGTCGGTGGCGCTGTTTGGCCAGGAGCACGCGGCGGGCGTCGTCGTCGTGGCCGATCCGCCGGTACCAGCCCGCGAGTTGCTCGTAGGGCTGCGGGGCATACCCGGGATTCCGACGGACCCGACGTGTGGCAGATCTTCGCCCCGGACAGGTCAAGACGGCCGGTGATACGCGTCCCGGCGAGACGCAGGGCGGCTACGCCCCCAGACCGATCGTCGTTCGCGCCGAGCAGCATGCGTATGGAGCATGCCGCAGCATACGGAGACCGTGATCACCGCATGACGGGACGGTGAAGCCGCCGTGAAACGGTGAGGGGTACGAGTGAGCGATGGCTGACGGCAAAGCGGCCGGAGTTGTTACGGCGCCGCACCGCAGGGGCAAGGCGGCCGCCGAGGTTCGGCGACCTGCTGCATTCCTGCCCGGGCGGCGTCGTCCTGGCTGAGGTCTTTATGGGCTTTGGCCCAGTAGTACAGGGAAATCTCGGTCAGCTCGGCGGACAGCAGGCCGCTATCCAGGACGGTGGTGAGACGGTCGACGGTGCGCTGGCGGTGTTCGTGCTGGCGGCGGGTGATCGCGGTGAGCACCGTGCGGGTCCTGCCGCCCGGCGCTGCGTCCGCGCTCCGGACCGCGTCGGAGGCCTCGGCCGCCACGCCGGGCGCTTCGTAGGCGCCGGTCAAGGTCCGCGAGATGGCCTCGCCGGGTTTCCACCAGGAGCTCGCCGCGCACCAGGCCGTCGCGCCCCCGAGCCGCGTCGCCCCCCGATCGCGGAGGCGGCGGAGCGGCAGACCAGGACGATGCGGGCGCTCAGCCTCCCGGCGTTCCCCGAGCCGGAGGCGACGGCCGACGACCAGATGGCCCCGATCGAGCAGGCCCGCATCGAGCGCCGCCAGGCCGACGTCTCCCACTCTGCGGCCCTGCGCCGGGCCCGAGCTGAACGCGCTGCCCGCCGGGCCGGGCGATGGCGGTGGCGGCTGCCGTGATACTGGCCGCCACCGCCCTGCTCGCCGTCAGCCTCCGCCGGCCGGTGCCCTGAGCGGGCGCCGGCTCGTGGTGCCGGTCAGCGGCCGCAGCCGACACGCTCCGTGGACAGCGCCAGGTCGTCCAGGCGCAGGTCGTAGGAGTCCGGGGTGGGATTGCCTTGGTAGAGCTGCCAGCCGATGCGGACGGTGTCGAAGGCGGGGAAGACGAAGTCCACCGGATTGCCACCGTGCCGGGTGGTAGTGACGGTCATGTCCGGCTGGGGCTCGCCGTCGATCCACACCGCCACGCGATTGTCCGAGGCGTCCATCTCCCACTCCAGGCACGTCCACTTCCCCGATTCGGCCGGGGCGGACTCGCGCCAGTCGGTCCAGTCGCCCGTGGGGCCGCCGTCGGAGCCGATGCCCCACAGCTGCACCCCGTCGCCGACGGTTGGCACGTACTGGCCGCCGATCGGCCGGACCACGCTGCCGTCGCCGCGGCCGGTGGCTTCCACCAGGGTGAAGTGGGCCCAGTCCGGAGCGGTGGGGAAGGCGTCGACCTTCACCCGCATCCGGCCGAAGAAGCTGTTGTCCGGGGCGGAGAAGTCGTCGACCTCCAGGAACGCGTATCCGTTGCCCTCGGTACGCACCCGGAGCACTTGGTCCGCGCCGCGCTTCCCGCCGTGTCCGCGGCCCCGCTCGCGTTCGACGGACAGCGCGCCGTTCCGGGTGTCCACGCCCCAGTCCAGGCTGGTGCCCGCGCCGCGCGGCAGCTCCTCGAAGTCCTCGCAGAACAGTAACGCCGGGTCGGGGGCGCAGCCGCCAATCGGCCGACCGCCGTGGCGGTCGTGGGCCGGAGCGCCGCCGGTGGCGGCCACCACCGTGACGCCGGCCAGGGCGACGGCGGCGAGCAGCCGGGGCAGCCGCCGGACGGAGGGGAGGGGAGAGCGCATGCGAAGTTCTCCATCGGGTGAGGTCGGAGGGATTGCGTGGACCTTTGTGGGAGCGCTCCCATAAAGGCCGCCCGGCACCCTACGGCAACCGCGGCCCCCGCACCAGACGATTGCCGAAGTGCGCCGGCACCGCCCGAGACGACTGGGGAGCCGAAGCTCGACGGTTACCGGGCGATCGTCTTCACGCCGTGGCCGGCGCCCGGCCCGGTGCTCGTGCAGTCCCGCAGGGGCAGCCTGATGCCGCAGTACGCCGCTGCGGCCGGACGCGGCGCGCGACCTCGCCGAGTGGCTGACACCAGCAAAACCCCAGCACCCGTGGGAGGGCGTACGGTTCACGACCTCCTGGGGGTCGCGCACCCCCCTCGACGTCGTGCTCGTCGAACCGAAGCTGGTCGCCGAGATCCCGGTGGACACGGCGCAGGAGCGCGGATTGTGGCGGCACCCCGTGCGCTTCGCCCGGCTCCGGCGGGACGTCGCGGTCACGGACGTCCCGCCTTTCGGCGCGGGCGCCGAGCCCGCCAGCGGCTGACCGCCCTACCGCCGCTTCCGGCGGGGTGCGTTACGGGCCGGTGAGGACGTCCTGAGTGCCGATCCGGCGCCGTGTGACACTTCCGCGGACGCATCCCGTAGGACTCCCTGACGCACCAAACTCACGACCACGGCCTTCGTGCTGATCCACTCTGTGACGGAGCACAGGACAGACGGAGGCCGCCTACGTGTCCGATGAACTGCGAAAACGCCGATCAAGTTCGAGTCGCATTCGACGTCGGACCATGAACGACAAGCTTAGTCAAAGGCTGCCTTTCTCCCCGGCCCCGTACGCGAGCAGGGTGGGCGTGTAACCGGTTTTACCTCGTTGGGCATACCGGGTCCGCTGACTGATCCGGCAAGTACGCCGTGCGTTCCTGAGGGGTGAGATCGCGATTGACGGCACGGCAGATTTTCTCGATTGCTTCGGAGGGCTGGGGGAGGGTCGTATCCCAAAGCCGCGCGGTGTTGTCGGTGCTGCCGGTGGCGAGGGTGCGGCCGTCGGGGCTGAAGGCCACCGACGCAACGCTGTCGGTGTGCCCGGTCAGGGTGGCTTCGGTCTTGCCGACGGTCACGTCCCACAGCCGTGCGGCCGGGCCGTCGCTCGCGGTGGCGAGGTCGTGACCGTCGGGACTGACGGCCACCGACCACACCCTTCCAATGCCTGTCAGAGTGGTGCGGGTCTTGCCGGTCGCGACGTCCCATAGCCGTACGGTGGCGTCGGTGCTGCCGGTGGCGAGGGTACGGCCGTCGCGGCTGAAGGCCACGGAGTTCACATCGCCGGTGTGCCCTGTCAGGGTGGTGCGTGTCTTGCGGGTGGTCACGTCCCACAGCCGCGCGGTGTTGTCGATGCTGCCGCTGGCGAGAGTGCGGCCGTCGGGGCTGAAGGCCACCGAGACCACCGTGCCTGTGTGGCCGGTCAGGGTGGTGCGGGTCTTGCCGGTCGCGACGTCCCACAGCCGTATGGTGGCGTCGTTGCTGCTGGTGGCGAGAGTGCGGCCGTCGGGGCTGAAGGCCACCGACCACACAATGTCGGTGTGGCCTGTCAGGGTGGTGCGGGTCTTGCCGGTCGCGACGTTCCACAGCCGTGCGGTCTCGTCGGCGCTGGCGGTGGCGAGGGTGCGGCCATCGGGGCTGAAAGCCACCGACATTACCCCGTCGGTGTGGCCTGTCAGGGTGGTGCGGGTCTTGCCGGTCGCGGCGTCCCACAGCCGTGCGGTCTCGTCGGCGCTGGCGGTGGCGAGGGTACGGCCGTCGGGACTGAAGCCGACCGTATTCACCGCGTCGGTGTGGCCGGACAGGGACGTGCGTGTCGCATTGGGGGTCACGTCCCAAAGCCGTACGGTTCCGTCGACACCGCCGGTGGCGAGGGTATTGCTGTCGGGACTGAAGCCCACCGACCACACTTCGCCCGTGTGCCCGATCAGGGACATGCGTGTCGCACGGGTGGCCGCGTCCCAAAGGCGTACGGTTCCGTCGGAGCTGCCGGTGGCGAGGGTGCGGCCATCGGGGCTGAAGTCCACTGTGTCCACATACTCGGTCTCGGGGTCCGTCAGGGTGGTGCGGGTCTTGCCGGTCGCGACGTCCCACAGCCGCACGGTGTGGTCGCCGGTGGTGGCGAGGGTGCGGCCGTCGGGGCTGAAGTCCACCGACCACACCTCGGTGGTGTGGCCGGTCAGGGTGGTGCGGGTCTTGCCGGTCGCGATGTCCCATAGCCGCACGCTCTCGTCGGTGCTGCCGGTGGCGAGGGTGCGGCCATCGGGGGTGAAGCCCACCGAATTCACGGCGTCGGTGTGGCCGGTCAGGGTGGTGCGGGTCTTGCCGGTCGCGACGTCCCACAGGCGTACGGTTCCGTCATCGCTGGCGGTGGCGAGGGTGCGGCCATCGGGGCTGAAGCCCACCGCCGTCGCCCTGTCGGTGTGGCCGGTCAGGGTGGTGCGGGTCTTGCCGGTCGCGACGTCCCACAGGCGTACGGTCCCGTCATCGCTGGCGGTGGCGAGGGTACGGCCGTCAGGGCTGAAGGCCACGGACCACACCCTGTCGGTGTGGCCGGTCAGGCTGGTGCGGGTCTTGCCGGTCGCGATGTCCCACAGGCGTACGGTCGTGTCGTTGCTGGCGGTGGCGAGGGTGCGGCCATCGGGACTGAAGCTCACCAGATTCACTTCGTCGGTGTGGCCGGTCAGACGCCGATGCAGGGGGAGAGCCGCAGCGGTCCGCAGGCTAGCGATGGACTCGCGAGTGTGACTGGTGCGGTAGGCCTGTACGGCAAGCAGCGAGGCGAGCTCAGGGTTTGTGCCGAAGAGCGTGTCGGACTGGGCGGCGAGCTGCCGGGACTGCGCTGCTTGCCGTTGGGCGTTTGCCGTTCGCCACTGCCAGAGGGCGCCCCCCGTAGCGAGAAGTGCGAGTACGAGCACGCTGGCCAGGATCGTGTTGAGGCGCCGGCTGCGTCGGATGTCGGCCTGTTGACGCTGTTTGCTGACGGTGAGGAAGGCTGTGATGTCGCCTGGTAGGCGACGTCGCCGTGACCACTCGAGGCCTTCCGCGAGTGCTGTTCCCCCGAGAAGGTCTCCAGTGTCGGTTGTCGCCACCCAGCGGGCCTGCTGTTCGCGGGTGCGGTTGAGCCATTCCTGGAAACGGTGATCCTGGCTGATCCACTCGCGCAGTGCGCCCCAGTCACGGATGAGCGCGTCATGGATGAGTTCGGCCACTGGCTCGCCGGGCGGGGCGTCTGGGCGCTGTGGGTCTCGCAGCGTGTGGGTGGTGATGATGCGATGGCGTGTGAGGGCGGCCATGACGGTGTCGACGTCACCGTCGGGTGCGTCGCCGGGGCCCGCTGCCAGGTCTCGTAGTTCGTGGAGAGGGACCTGCGCTCGGACGGCCGGTATGTGACGGCTAGGGTCGGCGGGGTGCACCAGCGCGGTCAGGATGCGCCGTGCGATGGGACGTTGCCCGGAGGCCAGCCCCTTGAGGGCGCTGTCGCACCAGGTGGTCAGGCTTCCGCTGACCGCTCCAATGCGACGATAGGCCTCGTGGGTGAGGTATCCGTCCTGACGACGGAGCCACAGCTGACTGAGCGTCAGCTCCAGCAGGGGCAGCACGGTCACGGGTGCCTCCCCGGCTGTCGCTGTCTCCAGATCGGTGGCCAGGACGTCGGTGATGATCTGTTCCGGCAGCCCTGGTTGGAGACGGAGTCCCACGTCCTGAGCGGGCAGGACGATGATGTCGTGCAGGTCCTGCCGGGTAAGGGCCCCCGGTACGTTGAGGAGCCCGGGCATCGCCTTCTCCAGCACCGTGGGGGCCAAAGCGGCCAGTTGAGGGTAGAAGTCGTCACGCATGACCAGGATCACGCTGAGTTCGGCGAGTGAGTCGACCGCTGCGGCGATCTGGTCCAGAACGGCCGTGCGGTTGCGCTGGTAGCCATTGGCGGTCTGGGTGAAGAGTTCTTCGAACTGGTCGATGATCAGCAGGATGCGGTCGTGGGCGGGTTCAGCCGCAAGTCGACGGGTGACCGCCGTGGCCATCCCTTCGGTGCTGGCCCCGGGCAGCCCCGCGCGTTCGATCTCCGCCGACAAGTCCTGCCTCGGCCGGGCTAGCACCGGCAACCATCGGTCACTGCCCGGCAGTTCCCCAGCGGCCAGTGCGCGCAGCACACCGGCCTGGATCAGAGACGACTTGCCCGACCCGGAGGGCCCGAGCAGCAGCGTGAGCCGCCGCTGGCGGGCCAGGTTCGTCACGACCTGCCGTACTGCATCTTGCGGCCTTCGAACCACCGTGCTTGGTCTTCGGTGAACGATTCCAGCCCCCGGTAGGGGCACAACTCCTGCTCGGCCAGTTCCGGTAGGAGCTCCCGCAAGACCTGTGTCGGCGTGACATACGCGATGCCCTGGCCTCGTACGTACTCGTCGGGAGCTGTGATCTCGGTGAGCATGCCGATGACCAGGCCGGTTATCTCGTCGAGGACGGGCCCGCCGCTGAATCCGGTCGTGAGGTCGTTGGCGGCCGTCAACTGCAGGTGCGGGCCCCTGCCGCCGACAGCTGGCAGCAGATCGCCGGCCACACCGAAGCCGAAGTGCCCATCCGGCGGGGCCTGAGCGGGAAACCCGAACGAGCGCACCTGGTGGCCCCGGCAGCCCGCCGCCGAGCCCAACAGTAGCGACCTCATGCTCGCCGACTTACTGCTCAGGTGAAGGACGGCCACGTCCTCGTCCTCGGGAGCACGCCACAGCCCTGACACGACATGCCCCTCGGCCCGAAACCTATCCGCTACGTGGGGAAAGACCACGCCCACTCGCTCCCCGGGCCCGCCTCCCGCCGCCCGGACGACGTGTGCACAGGTGACCAGGACACCCTCGGTCACCAAGAAGCCGGCCCCCGCTACTTTCCCTCCCGGCCCGAGGATCTGTGCCACGGCAGCGGGCAAATCCGACGCTGTACGGCCGTCCGACACCTTCCCGACGCCTTCCACCGGATCAGCCCGGATTCTCGTGCGGGAGAGGATGACCAAGTCCTTCCTTCACCCACGACAAGGTCACCTTCAGATGGCAACTGGCCTGGCTCTTGGCGATCACGGCCCCGGCCTCGGCCGCAAGGTCGACACCGAACTCGACCGTAATGTTGTCGGGGTGAGCCCTGCGCAGCTGGTCGAGTGTGGCGTGCGCCGCCTTGGCGACCGGCTCCAGAGCCCCCTGCAGAGTCCCCGGTAGCTCATGAACGGCGTCACCGATGCGACCGGCCTTCACCGGCCCTTCCAACGCACCCGCCGGCCCCTCGACCGGAACCCAGCCCCCGCCCTCCACCGGAACCCGAGTCAGAGGTGTCAAAACGCCTCCTCCGCCTATCGTGCTCACCGCAGGCGGCCGACGAGCGGGGTGCCGTCGGCGCCGATGCCGCTCCCTGTCGCCCCGTGAGTGAGGCCGCCAAGCGCCGTGAACGGAACTGCGACGTTGTCTTAATGCCTGGAGCAGCGATCGATGGTCGTCGACGTCCCGCTTCGGCGTCCTGGCCAGGATCCCCGCACATGGCAGGCGCCGCATCTCGGAGCATGCAGTTGAGGGGGGGGGCTGCCAGCGCCCACGCCACGACGGCCGTACAACTCGTCCACGATCCACGGCCGATTCCCCACACTCCACGAACGGCGGAGTCGTCCTACTCGTCAGGCACGCCAGTACGCATTTACAAGATCGTGTTACGGGGCTCTAAGGAGTGCTTGCTTCACCGCGGACGGGCCGAACCGGCTGTGGGTCACCGACCTGACCATGATACCCACCGGGGAGGGGCCGCTGTGGCTGTCCGCGATCCGCGACGCGTTCTCCCGCCGGGTCGTGGTCTGGGAGACCTCCGCCCGTGCGGACGCGGATCTGGTCCTCACCTCGCTGGAGTATGCCCTGGCCAGCCGCGAAGTCGCCCCCGGCCAGCTCGTTCACCACGCTGACCACGGCTGTCAGTACACGTCCGTGAAGCTCACAACGCGCCTGGTCAGGGCCGGTACCCAGGCATCCAGGGGCTCGGTCGGCGACTCGTTCGAGGTGACCGATTCAGCCGCTGTTGCTGCGGTAGCCCGAGCGGTAACCGGGGCCGAAACCGGTGGCAGACCATCCCTATACCAGGACATCGCCTGGCAAGTGGAAGTGCACGCCCCAAGGTCCATCCGGCGGCTCGCGAACGGCGGCTGGCCTCCCGGCCCCGCTGGTCACCTCCGTGGCAACGCGAGCAGAGCTACCGTCTCCGCGCGGCTCCCGGCGTCCGAACCGCCGAGGCGGACGGCCTGGATGTGGCAGAGCCTGGCGACCACCGGCGTCCACACTTCCTCGGCTGGGACACCGACCAGACGGGCGACGCAGGAGGACCAAGTGTGCAGGCCCATGGCGAGGCCGGTGGGCAGGCCTGGGTCGGGAAGCCGGGGGAAGGCCGAAGCGGCGGGCGGCGGTGAGGGCGGGGGAGTGCCGGAAGCACGGTGGCCGACGGTGGCTTCGAGCCAGGCGAGGTGCCAGTCGGCCGCGGCGGACCGGTGGCGCTCCGGAGCCAGCCAGGAGTAAAGGCTCGTCACTTCGCTGGCGATCACGTCCTGCGGTGCGTACCCGCTCGGGCCACCGGAGCCGGACGTCAGGACGCTGTGTGCACGGTCGCTGGTCGCCGCCAGAAGATGGCCCCAGACGAGAGGCGGGCGGCCATAGGGGAACAGGCCGGGGCTGCATACCGCCGCACAGGGGCGGGGCTGCGCGGCGGTGACGAGTCGCGACCTGCGGCGGACGGTTCCGGCCGCCGGGGCGAGGTGTACGCATCTACTGCGACAGCATGTAGGGGGCGGGGCGGGCATGAGGATCGAACCAGTGACTAACTCAGGGCCGGGGGCGTGTTGCGTGTGCCGCGCGCCCGGGTGGTGCCCTGTCCCCCCGCCGTCGTACACCGCAGCGGTCGAGCGGTACCTCACCGGCGCGGGCATCGCGAAGTCCTCCGCGCGGATCTACCGGATTTCGCTGACGACGTGGGGATGGATGCTCGCCGGCGAACCGGTGCCGACCGGACCCGCTCGCCGGGGCGCGAAGCCGCCCCGTCTTCCCCGTCACCGCGATCGACGGCCCCGCCCTGCCAGAGGCCCTGGCCGAACCGGCGGCGGCCCGGGCGAACGAGATGGACGCTGACACCGTCAATCGGGAACTGGCCATCCCCCGCAGGGCAATCGGCTGGTGGCAGCGCCAGGGTCGGATCGTCGGTGACCCGACGATCGGCATTGAGCGGCGGACAGCACCGCCGGACCGCATCAGGGATCCCTCCGAGAACCAGATCGCCGCCCTGTGGCGCGTGCGCCTGCCGTCCAGCAGCAGGCCCCGCAGATAGACCTCACCCCACCGTCGCTGTTCCGCTCGCGCGAACGGCTCGAGCATCTCCGCCGCGAAGTCCTCCAGATCACACCGGACCCCAGCCAACTCCCCACCCAGCACACCCAGCCAACGACACGACCAGTCAAGAAGAAACGCCATCACAGACCACACATGACCAAGCCCCACTAGGGCACCGCGCCCCGTGCCACGCAGAAATGCCAGTAGCCGCTGAGGATCTGAGTGCCGACGGTGGCAGGAGGTTCGGCTGGTGCGGTTTCCGTCCGCCTTGCACCCGGTGCGAGAGCGGCTCTGCGCTCTCTCGGCTTCGTGCCGGTGGTGGTGTTCTGGGGCGGGGTTTTCCGGGCTGGTCAGCGGTTGTTTGTGGGTGGACACTGTCATGAAGTGAGAGATTGATGGGCGGGATCGCTGTCGTAGGGCTTCATCGCATGGCGGCCTGTCTCAGAAGCTGTTGTCTTTTCGATCTTGAGCAGTGGTGGTCGAACGCAGATTCCCAGTGGATTGTCTCGCCGTGGCAAGGCCGTGAAGGTAGCATCTCCTGATGCTACGGTGATCGACACCAACAAGCTGTTCAGGAGGCCCTACCGGTACGCACCAAGAGCCCCGCAACGCCCAACCGGGACTCCCTTTCGACACGCATCTCTCAGGATCGGAAGGAGAACAGCCGCTTAGCGTTGTTAGTCCAGGATGGATTCGTCGAAAACGGTCTCTGACCACTCCAACGTATTAAGGTCCTGCTGCCAGGCGCGACGCTCAAGTCCGATGGACGCGATGGTGCGAAAATTCTTCCCGTTGACCCGGAACTCTGTTGTTTTCACCTCACCGTCCTTAGACCAGACAATCTCGGGGATCCACACGCAGTCGCAGGTTCGGGTCTCCACCGTGAGATCGATATTTAGTGTTCTTCCACCGACGAGCTCCTGAGGCAATGCTTCCTTGCCTTTAAATCTCACGGTTGCGAAGTCGGCGCCGCCATCAAGGTCGGCATACGCTCTTAGCTCTACGGGACCTCCTCCGCACTGGCCGTTCTGCAATCCGACCAACGTCGCTTCGTCAGCCGTCGGAGCCGGCTTTCGTTCGAGGATCTTGATTTTCAGCTCCTTGACCTGCAGCGGCCTGTTGTCGACAGGTTGGATATCAATGCTGAGATGTGTGCTGGTGGGGTCTCCCGCTGTGTCATCATTTATGATCTCTGGATCGGGGTTTCCATCCTTTAACACGGGTATGTTGCTGAATTCGCTGGGGGGTTTGTTAACTACCCATGCCTCCCACGGGCACAGATAGCCATTACGTAAAGACTGAATTCCCTGTGCCTCTGCCTCGGACTGATCTGCTTGCCTGCCTGTCACCGACGAGGAAGGAATGCCATGTGCGGGGGGAGGGGACACAGGCGCCGGCGACGATATGGAGGTGGATGGCTGGACGCCCGGCTTGGTAGAGACCGCAAACCTCGGCGAGCGCGAACCGGACACATACAGGGGTGGCTTCTCTTCTTTGAACTGATCACTGATCCATGAGAAGCCACCAGCTATTCCAAGCCCGATGACCGAGACGACAACCGGCGCGATGATCGCCGTAGCGGTAAAGTTCCCGTCTCTCAAAGGCAGATACCGTCGCCAGTCGCCCTCGGTACTTGAATTGGGCTCTGCCTGCCCGTCGGGTGCGGGCGCGGGGGGCGGGGAGGCGGACGCGTGCGGCTGGCACGACGGTTCCGGCTCTGTTCCACCCTGTGGTGGCTCTGGTGAGTCAGGCGATCGCGAGGTGTTGTCTGACACGAGGACCTCCTGCAACGGGTGGAGTCATCGTCGCAGAAGATGCCCCATCGAATGCTGTGTTACCGGTAGTTCGTTAAATCCGGTGATGGTGTGGGTTGACTGCAGGTCGGGTTGGTCGTAGGCCGGTGGTAGGAGTCAACTGGCTTGCTGTGGGCTGAAGATGACCGCTCGCCGTCCGTGCCCGCTCGCGCCGGGGCCGTTGGAGGAGTGCGCGGCCCGGTTCGACGACCTCTTCTTCAGCCTGGCCCAGCGGCGGGGCTTTCGCGAGTACCTGACCGGGCTGCTGGCCCCGCGGGAGTGGAACAAGACGATCACCTGCCTGGCAGGAGCGGAACCGGTGGCGGGTGCGGGGATGCCAGGGGTGCAGCGGCTGCAGTTCTTCCTGTCGAGTCGCCGTGGGAGGCCGAGCTGATCAACGACCGGCGGCTTGAGCTGCTGCTCGAGTAGCCGGCGACGGCTCCGCACGATGGCGGGGTCATCGTGATCGACGATTCCGGGGACCGCGCACGTGGGCCGGCAGTGGCTGGGCCGGTTGGGCAAGACCGACAACGGCATCGTCAAGGTGGCCACGGTGTGGACCGACGGCCGCGTGTGCTACCCGCTGCACGCGACTCCCTACACCCCCGCCCACCACTTGTCCGGCCGCTCCGACCAGGCCTTCCGCACGAAACCGCAGATGGCCGCAGCCCTCGCGGCCCGCGGGAAGGCGGCGGGCTTCGGCTGCCGGGCGGTGGTCGTCATCCAGGCCGTCGCCGACCCCGAGAGACACGGCCTGTCCGCCCTGGGCACCGCCGCGCGCGCCGCGGTGGCGGACGACCTGGGCGTGGAAGTCCACCAGATCGTCCTCGTGCGCCCGGGTGGGCGCCGACGACCCAGAGCGGCAAGGTGCGCCGCACCGCCTGCCGGCAGGCGTACGCCGCCGGACTGCTGGATCCGGTCCACACCACCCCCGCACGCGGCGTCTCCCCGGCCGCCCGGCCCGGGACGCCGCCGCGGAGCGCGATACGCCCGACGGTCAGGGCCCTGCCGGCCGAGCGGCGCGCCGCGGCGGTCGCGGCGGAAGTGCGCCACCGCGTGGCCGGACTTCTGGCGGTCCGACCCGCGTCGGTCGAGGACGACGTGCCGATGGCGGCCCAGGGGCTGGGGTCGCCGCACGCCAGCGAGCTCCACGGGGCGGCCCTGAGCCATGACTTCGACGTCCGCCTGCCCTTGTTCGACTTCCTCCAGGGCGACATCACGGCGGTGACCGCCGGTATCCTCCGCCGGCTCGACGAGGGCTGAAGCCCTCAGGCGAGGGCGAGAGGCGGGACCGCCTGTCCGATGGCCAGCACCCCGCCGTCCAGCCGCAACCACAGGGGGCCGGGATCGGCGCCCAGGGTGCGGCGCAGGGCAGCGGGAATGTAGTCCATGGTCGCGAGCCGCTCGGTGTAGTGGAGGAAGCGGTGGCAGCCGACGGCCCGCAGGGAGGAGCCCAGTGCCGCGGCGGCCACCTCGGGCAGGGTGAAGCCGCCGGGGCCCTCTCCCTGGATCACGTCGATGGCGTCGACGTGCCGGTGGCGCACGCGTTCGGGGAAGAAGCGCGCCGCGAAGTGCCGGTAGAGGACGTACTCGGAGGCGCCGGTCCACTTGCCGGGGTCGGCGGTGCGCAAGAACGCCTGCCAGAAGGGCTCGCCGTGGGCATCCTGGGCGCGCCGGACGAGGTCGCCCAGGACGGTGCGGTCGAAGACCATATGGTGCTGCATGCCGCTGTAGGCGTCCACGGGCAACCAGCCCGGTACCAGTCTCCCGGCGGCCTCCAGCGCCGAGTGGCGGACCGGCAGCCGGTGCGTCCGGGAGCCGGGGTGCCAGGAGAGCGGATAGCCGTAGGACAACAGGGACCTTCCCCGACCGTCGACGAACACCGTGTCCCGCAGGAACACGAAGTCCGCGTCGACCACCAGCACGTGCTCCGGCGCGTCCGCGGGAAGGAGGGTGAAGCACTCCAGTTTCACCAGTTGCTGGAAGTACCACGAGGCGGTGGAGGGATCTCTACCCAGGTCCCGCAGGTACGCGCGCACCATGCTGCCGGCGACGGTGCACCGGCGTTCGTCGTACCACACGATGCGCGGATCGATGTCGCCGCGGGGCCGCTTTGGCACGCGCTGGGCGATCACCTGCATTGTGGTGATGGGGTTCAGACAGTGATCCCGTATGCCCCGCACGCAGACGTCCAGCCCGGGCATGTCCTTCTCCGCGGCCAGGATGACCACGCCGATCGGCGGTAACGCTTTGTCATGATGTCCGCCGGATCGTCCGGTGGCAGCCGTGGGGGCGGGAGCGAAGGCGGGAGGAGCTGCCCGATGCTGCTGCACCCGGCGAACGATAGCAAGGCGGGAACGGTACCCGACGGCACCGTTGACCGTGTCGCCCCGCTCGAGCAACCACCGCGTAGGCCGGGCGAGCCGGTATGGGGCACGCGGCCGGCTCCGGCCTCGGAGCCGGCCGCGTGCCGCGATCGAGCCCGGCTGTCAGCGGTGGCTGCGAAGCCGACCGGGACGGACCGTGATGACGAGCGGCCGCCGCGCCACCGGGTCTACGGCGCCGACCACGACCACTCGGGCCCGCAGCCCAACCGGCGCTGTGCCGAACTGGTCAGCGGCCCGCTGCCGGGCATCACTGGCCGGACACGGGACGGGAAGAAACCACCGTCGGCCATGTGCTCGCCGTCCCGAATTCTCAGCCGGTGCCCCGTTTCGGCCGGATCGACCGTCTTCTCGACCAAGCACCGGATGAGGCATGGGAGCAACGTTCGTGCGGCGACGGCGCCAAGGGTCCGCGCGTCTATGACTGGGCAGCCGGCCAGCTCCCGGTGATCGAGGAGTTCGACAGTGGGCGGTCCACCCATCACCACTGGACGCTGGCCCGGCGCAGCATCAGCAGACCCGATCAGATTGCCTACTACCTCGCATACGCGCCGCCGGTGGGGGCCAGCGTAGACCAACTCGTGCGCGTTGCCGGGCGTCGGTGGGCGATCGAGGAATGCTTCCAGGCTGCGAAGAACGAGTGTGGCCTGGACCAGTATGAAGTCCGCCGCTACGTCGGATGAATGAGGCATATCACCCCGGCCATGCTCGCGCATGCCTTTCTCGCGGTCACCGCGGCCCAAGCGGCGGCAAAGGGGGACGCAGAAACGGTTCCACCATGGCCCCGCTTACCGTGGCAGAAGTCCGTCGGCTGCTGGCAACTGGCCCCGCCCACCGGCCTCGCCCGCCCCTTCGCGTCCATGCGCTGAGTTGGTCGCGATGGCGGCGAAGGGCGTCAGGTCGTGGCCCGGCACTGTCACTACGGACGACGATGTCATTCGTTGGAAGGGCGGTCGGGCAAGACCGCCCTGACGTGCCAGCAGCCAGCTACACCCCCGGTGATGTCGCTGGCCAGGCCAGATGCGAAACGCTGCTGCACTACTAATACTCCAGCAGCGTTTCGCTCTCTTGCCTGGTCGGAGGCTTCGTCCGGAGTGTAGTAGAGGTGGTCGATCCGTGGGCCGAAGACCTGCTGAGACTTGGGCACCGCGAGCACGTAGCCGAGCCGGACTGCTCCAGCGGGCGGCGGAAACGCCCCTCCTGCCCATAGGCGGCGTCCGCGGCCACCCAGGCGAGGGGAAGATCGGAGGCCAGGGAGCGCAGTACGAGGCGCTTGGCCGGCTCTCCCTTGGTGGCGAAGCCGCGCTCGTCGGGGACCTTCGCCGCCCGGCAGCGCTCACGGTCATCCGTCCAGGACTTGGGCAGATACGGTTCCCGGTCCACCAACGTGCGGCCGGCGGCGGAGGTGTAGGCGGCGAAGACACCGATCTGGCGGTTCTCTGTGCGGCCGGCGGTGCCGGAGTACTGGCGCTGCACCCCAGCCGAGGTGGTGCCCTTCTCGAGGAAGCCGGTGTCGTCGATGACGAGTACCCCGTTGTCATCGCCGAGGTGCTTGGCGACGTACGACTGCAGGTCGTCGCGGACGTCGTCAGCGTCCCGGGTCGCTCCGTTCAGCAGTCGCTGGAAGCCGTCGGGCGTGCGGTGTCCGGCAAACTCCGCCGGCTGCCAGGCGTTCTTGCGGCCGACGGGGGCGAGCAGGCCCCGCACATAGTCCCGCATCCGGCGCCGCAGGTCAGCACGGCCAAAGCGGTGACCGATGCAGAGGAAAAAGATCATCGAGTTCTCGTTCCCAGCCAGCGTCCGCATGTTCATCGGTCATGCTGAGAGGCTGTCCGTATCAGAGCTCAGCCACTTTCCCGAGCCACTCGTTGGAGGGGCGGTCAGGCAAGACCGCCCCCGGCACACCACCAGCCCCCTACACTCCGGACGAAGCCTCCGACCAGGCCAGATAGCGAAACGCTGCTGGAGTGCTAGAGCGGGCGGCGGCGCGACGACAGAGCCAGGGAGCGCACCCAGGGTTCGCGGGAGAGCCGCTCGACCCCGCGCCGCGAGAGCGTGCCGGTGACGACGGTACGGTCCGCCGCCCCGGCGTCCACCCCCGCGCCGCGCAGCGTCTCCCGCTGCTCGTCCGTGGGCGCCCGCTCCAGGAGGACGGTCACCAGGAGATCCCTGGCCTCCGGGTCGCCGCCCTCGGCGTCCACGGCGGCCGCGAGGGAGGCGTCGAGCTTTCCGTAGTCCATGGCGGTCGATTGTGCCCCGGAAGTCGGGTACGGGAGGTCACAGACGGGACGCGTCGACGAGGCCGTGCCCCCAATGGGCGTCGAACGCCCCCTGGGCCGCGCCCGGGATCGCCGACGCGTCCGTCAGGGCCGAGCGCACCTTATCGGGGTCCGCGCCTGGGTCGCCCTCCAGGAGCAGCGCGGTGAGCCCGGCGATGAACGGGCACGCCATACTCGTGCCCTGCAGCGCCAGCCGGCGGTCGTCGACCATGAAGGCCCGGAGCTGTCCGACGGCGTCCCGGGAGAGCGCGGAGACGATCATCGCCCCGGGTGCCGCGACGTCGGGCTTGGGCAGTCCGTCCCGGCGCGGCCCCTCGCTGCTGAACCCCGCGATGTCGTCCGCGACCAGCCAGGTCGCCTCGCGCTGCACGCCGTCGACGTCCTGCCACCGGGTACGTGTCGTGGCCGCCGCCACGGTGATCGCCGAGGTCGCTGCGCCCGGCGAACCGATCTTGAGGGCGTCGTGCACGGCCGGTCCGCTGAACTGCGGCTGGGGCCGGGCCTGCTGCCTGCCGAGCATCCACACGTCCGCCGTGCAGCTCGCGCCGCCGACGCCCGCCCCGCGCAGCACGAGCCGCCAGCGCGGCGCCAGGGCGGACGGCGCGGCGGGGGCGGGCTCCACGGCCACGAAGAAGTTGTGGTCCCCGTTGCCCGAGTCGGGCCCCGGCGTCACGATCTGCACGACGCCCTCCGCGAGGGCGTACGCGCGCACCGGCGAGCCGCTCGTGAAGACGGGCTGGAACGCGGTGGACTCGCCCGACGGCGACACGACTGCGACCTCCAGCCGGTCCCCGCCCGCGTACCAGCCGTTCAGCCAGAACAGGTCGGGGAAGCCGCCGACCCGCCCCGGGTGGCAGGGCACCGATCGGGTGGCGCCCTCGGCGACGGTGAGCCGCGCGTGGATGTCGTCCTCGCCCTCGTTGCCGGCGGCGCAGCAGACGATCCGCCCGGGGCCGCTCTCCTCTTCGATGGCGAGGGACATCAGGTCCGTGCCGTCGTGCGCGTCGACATGACCGCCCAGACTGAGGTTGACGACCGCGGGCACGCCCAGCTCGCCCGCCAGGCGGAACACGTACTGGATGCCGTCGATGATGTGCGCGTCCTGGAAGTCCGTGCTGACGGCGACGATCCGCGCCTCGGGAGCGACCCCCTCCGTCCCGGCGGCGATCCCAGCGACATGGGTGCCGTGCCCGTCGCTGTCCCGGGACAGCACGTCCGCGCCGAGCGAGCCGGCGGTCCACTCCGCCCCGTACCGCCCCTCCGGCACCCCGCTCCCGCCCGCCAGCGTCTGGTCCCAGATGCGCTCGATGCGGCCCAGGAACTCCGGATGCCGCGGGTCGATTCCGGTGTCCACCACGCCGATCAGCACACCGTCCCCGGTCCGGTCCGTCCGCGCGCGGAACTCGGGCATGCCGACCTTCGCCTGCGCTAGATCCAGGCACGGCCGCAACTGCGCGGCCGGCACGATCCGGCGCACGCCCGGTTGCGCGGCCAGTTCCTCCAGGGCGTCGAGGGGCACGATCCCGGTACGGACCCGCTGCCCGCCCTCGTTGATCACGAGGTCGCCCGTCCCCGTGGGCGGCGCGTCGGGATCGCACTCCACCGACACGACGATCCTGAGCGGCTTGGCCCGCTGCTCGACGGAGACCAGCCCCATCATTCCCGCTGGCCGGCGCAGTGGGGCGCGTCGACGGCCTTCCTGCACGTAGCGCTCATACGCTGCCGCCAGCGGCGGCGCCAACTTCTCGACGGTCATGACCGTCTCCTTCTTGTGTGTGTCGTGTCAGCGCCCAGTCCTGGAAGCACGGGTGACTCCATAGGTGCCGGAGGTCCGGATCACCCTTCAGGTGGTCGAGCCAGTCGCTGGCTAGCTCGGATGTGCGCACTGACGCCGTGAGATGCGCGAGGGCCAGGGTGGCGGCCTCCTCCGTCTCCGTGGTCCAGTCGTGCTGGTGGTCCTCGGGGGGCCCGATGAGTCGGGCGTAGAAGCAGGCGGCGTTGTACTGGACGAGTCCCGAGATCTGGATGTGCCCCAGTGCCTGACCATCGCCGGCGGGGCGGGCCGGGGAGCCCCGGAAGCGGTGCCTGTCGCCGTACGCGCACGCGGCCTCGAGCCGCTTCTCCGTCTCCGCGAAGTCGCACTGCGTCCGTAGGTTCGCGAGAGAGTGGCGGGGTCTCCCGCTGTACCGGACATGAACGGTGTGCGAGAGGATCGCCGCGTCGACGGCGGCCCTGGTCTGTGCGCGCAGGGTCCCGAACGGCCGGACGAAGTCGCGGTAGAGCCCTCGGGTCTCGCCGTGGATCCAGCGTCCGAGCAGCCGTCGGCCTGTCAGCTGCCCGCGCAGCGTCGTGAGCGCCGAGAGGGACTGCGTGAGGAAGTGCTCTCGCGCCTTCGCCCTGTCCTCCCGCGCCGAATCGGGCACGGCTGCGAGTCCGGCGCCCGTCAAGGCCCTGTCGAGGTGTCCCTGCCAGCCCCCGCTGGCCAACCAGGCGTCCAGCCACTCGTCCACCAGGTCCAGGACGATTCCGACCCGGTAGCGGGGTTGCATCATCGCCGGATACTCCGCGGTGAGCTGCAGATACATCTCCAGGGCCTGGAGATACCCGAAGGGAGTTCCCTCCTTGAGCAGAGCCAGTTCGCAGCGGGCCAGCGCGTTGGCCGGGTCCAGTCGCACCGCGGTCCTGAACTCCCGCTCGGCCTCGCGCCGCTTGCCGCCGTTGTGCAGGAGATCGACGCCGTCCCGGTAGTGCCGCAGCCCGCGCCCGTTCTTGGAGCGCCACTTGGTCCACCGAGGGACGCAGGCGGTGCTCGCCATCGCGAGCTGTGACACGGTGTAGGCCGTCTTGTACACGGCTTCGTCAGGGGTGTCCTCCCAGTAGGTGTCCTGGAGGACACGGCGGTGCGTCGGCTTCTCCGTGATGTTCACGGTGACGCCATAACCTGCCCCGGAGTGCTGGACATGGCCGGTGAGCCGCCAGCCGCGCTGCGGGAAGGCCGACTGCCAGCCCAGGGCGAGGAGTTTGGTAAAGAGGTCCGCCTCCTTGGGCTTGGCCTCGTAGAGCACGGTGGGAAGGCTGAGGACCGGCTCCCCTCCAGGCAGAGGCGGCGGTGTCTGCACCTGCGTGGCGAGGATCGTGCGCATCCTCGCGGTGCAGGTGGCCGCGTCCGGATCGGGCTCGTCCTCCGGGGGATTGGGGTACGTCAGGTCGTCCACCTCGATGGTGATGTGGTCGCCGCGGGCATTGCGTATCTCCAGGAGGCGGACGAAGCCCACGAGCAGCGCGCCAAGGACGATCCAGGTGACGACGCCGGGGGAGAACTGGAAGTCCATGTCCTTCTGCTGTCCGGCGAGGCACCTCCACCCGTCGTCCACCAGGCAGCCGACGGCCAGCTCGATCCCGTCGACGACCGTGGCGTCGATGTTGGTGCCCGTGCGCTCGGCCCGCATGGCCACGGAACCGGCGAGCCAGCTCCACACGCCGAGGAGCGCCACGAGCAGCAGCCGGTTCGTCCACCGGGAGATCGCGGGAGCGAGGAACCACAGGAGCGCGCCGGAGACCGGGACGATCCACAGAAAGATCGTCGGCCACCAGGAGGCGTTCGGGGTTACGTCCATGACCGGGACCTTCACCGTAAGTATGCGGCATATATGTACTATGTACGTTTATGACGTATATGCTGCTCCTGAGGTGGTCCGACCGTCAAGGGTGGGTATGATCATGGGTCGCGGGCCGTCGGATGCGCGCCGGGGATGGCTCAGTCGCGAGCGCGTTCTGCGCGCCGCCCTGACCGTGGCGGACGGCGAGGGGCTGGCCGCCGTGAGCATGCGGCGCGTCGCCGAGGAACTCGGCGTGGAGTCCATGGCGCTGTACCGGTACACGGCGAGCAAGGAGGACCTGCTCGACGGACTCGTCGAGACGCTGTTCCTGGAGCTGGAGGACCGGGTCGCGGCCGCTGGCCCGCGCCCCGGCCTCCGGAGCACGCTGCACGGCCTTGCGCGCGAGATGTACCGGGTCGCGGTGGCGCACCCGAACATTGTCTCGCTGTGCGCCACCCGCCCTCTGATGGTCCCCCTCGCCCGCCGCCCCCACGCGGTGCTGCGCGTCCACGAACGCCTGCTGGCGCTGCTGCTCGCGACGGGTCTGGAGGGCCAGGAGGCGCTACGGGTCTACCGGGCGTTCCTCGCCTGGGTGCTTGGCTACATCGTGATCGACCTGCGTGCCGTCGTCGACGACCCCGACGAACCGGACCCCGCCTTCCGCCTCGGCCTCCACCGCCTGCCGGCCCGCGACCTCCCCATCCTCCGCGCCTACGGCCCCGCCCTCGCCGAACGCGGCGGCGAGGAGCAACTCGCGGCGGGGCTCGACGCGCTGCTCGCCTCGCTGGACCCGGAGGGCGGCTAGATGTGTGCAGTGCGGACAGGTTGGTGACGCGGCCGGCTGGTGGGTGGCCGCCGATGCGGGTGTGGGGGCGGCGGTATTTGTACCGTTCCAGCCAGTCGGGAAACGCCGCCTGCCGTTCGCTGTCTCAGGTGTAGGGCTGGATGTAGGCCCATTCGTCGAGCAGGGGGCGGTGGAAGCGTTCGACCTTGCCGTTGGTCTGCGGTCGCCAGGGCCTGGTCCAGCGGGGGCTGATGCCCAGGTCGCGGCAGGTGTCGCGCCAGGTGTTCTTGGTGTAGGCCCAAGCGTTGTCGGTCAGGACGCGTTCGATCGTGATGCCCTGCTGGGTGAACCAGGCGGCAGCTCGTCGCAGGAAGGCCGCGCAGGTGGCGGCCTTCTCGTCGGGCAGGTCCTCGGTGTAGGCCAGGCGGGTGTGGTCGTCCAGGGCGGTGTGCAGGCAGGCGTATCCGGTGCCGCCTCAGCGGTCCTGGTTGGCCCGGCCGGCCGCCCGGCCGAGGACTTTGTGGCCGCCGCCGTCGGGAATGCGGCCGAGTTTCTTGACGTCGATGTGGACCAGCTCGCCGTGCCGGGCTCGTTCGTGACGGCGCACGGGTTCGCCGGTGGCCCGTCCAGCGTGCTCAGTGCGTAGAGAGCGCGCATGGCGTCCCAGAACTGCTGGGGCCGGGTGGCCTCGCAGCTGGAGCATCGGCGCCCTGTGATCCAGCTACGGGCCGGGTGGTCCTGCTGAGCGGAGCGCTGGGTGTAGCCGTACTCGATCCGGAGCGGTCGGCGGCAGAGCGGGCAGAGGTCGTCGTGAACGAGGTTGGGGTTCATGGGCGGGAGGGTGCACACACCGGCGGCTTACCGTCTCGGGCCCGGCGGCCCGCCTGGCGGGCGGGGCGGTAAAGGTTGGGTGATGACCTCCCGCCCTGCGGGAAGGACCCCGGATCGCGCTTCTTTGCACGTCAGCACCGGGGTTCCATGGCTCGATGATCAGCCAAACGAAGATCCGCCCGGGAGACGGGCGCTATCTCTTCCGCGGCGTGAAGGTCGGCGACGGCCACCGTGCTGCGGGCACGTCGCTGCGCGCCGCCCAGGACGAAGCCGGTGTCCCACCCGGGACCTGGAAGGGCCGGGGCTTGGCCGCGGTCGGCCTGGCGGCCGAGGGCGTGGTGCCGAGCGGCAGGCCGAGTTGCTCCTCGGGGAAGGCCGGCACCCGGACGCCGACCGGATCGAGCGCGAGCTCCTGGCGCAGGGCAAGAGCCCGGCCCGCGCGCGCCCGGCGGGCGACCGTTCTGGGCAGGCCCATCGAGCACAACCGCTCACCCAAGACCGACAAGGCCAAGGAGCGCATCCCCTGGCTCGGCATGCACCTGGTGTTCCGGCCCCGTCGACGGCACACATCGCGCGGGCGCTGGCTGACTACGAGACCCGCCTGGTGCTTGGAGCTGTGCCAGGACATCGCCCGGGACAAGACGCTGGCGTGGATGGAGGATGCGGTCGCCCACATCCGCTGAAAGGCGGCGGCAAGCGCCGCGCCCGGGTCAAGGACGGGCTGATCATCGCGGTCTTCCGGCACTACGAGTCCAGAGCTGCCGAGTCGAAGCCCCTTCTCCACGATCATGCGCTGATTTCGATTCGCGCCCGGCGGCCGGACGACCAGGGGACGTGGGGCAACCTGTCGGCGGACTCGATGCTGGCCCACATCGTCGCTGCTGACACCCCCTACCTCCTCTACTCCATGAAGGAGGTGTCCGCCCGGCTCGGGTGGGCGTGGGAGCCGCGCGAGGTGTCGCCCGGCCGACGGCCCGTCATGGAGATCGCGGGAATCGACCGGCGTCTCATCGGCTGGCAGTCGACCCGCCGCCGGCAGATCGAGGACGCGCTGCCCGTGCTGACGGCCAAGTACGAGGAACGGCAGGGCCATGCGCTGGGGCAGCGGGCCGCCTACGCACTGGCCGGCCAGGCCGCCGACCAGACCCGCCCACCCAAGCGCACGGAGATGCGGTCACTGACCGAGCTGCGCGAACGATGGCGCACCTCGGCGATCCGGGCCTACGGCCCCGACGTCGTCGACCGGCTGGCGCAGCGGGCGCGGGCGGCGGCCGCGGCGGTGTGGGCGCGGGTGTGGCCGGTGGTCGACATCACGCTGGCGGCCGTCGACGTCGTCGCCGTGGTGTACGTGACGCGCGGCGCCTTCGCGCGCCACCATCTGCTCGCCGAAGCTCGCCGCCACCTCTCCTACGTCCTGCGCGGCCGGCCTCACCAGCCCGCCCTGGACGAACGGATTGTGCAGACGGCCGTCGACGACCACACCCGCCCCGTCGGACGCGGCCGCAGGATGACCGCCGACCTGCGCGCCCTGTACCCCAGCGACACCGAGGACCAGGCCATGCTGCGCCCGCTGACCCGCAGCCGCGCGGCGGCCCGGTACGAGCGGGCTCGCCTCGCCCCTGACGCGCTGGCCGCCCGGGTCCGTGCCGCGCGGCGAGCGGAGCGCCTGGGCTCCCGCACCCCGCCCGTACGCCGTCGCGGTGCCCGCCGCCTCGAGGTCGCACCCGCGGCCGTTCCGCGTCGGCCGGAAGGACGGCCGCCTCCTGGAGCCGGAGACCGGATTCGACGTCGACGCGGTGGAGCAGACCCGTCAGACCCTCGGAGCCGCCGCCGCGCAGGTGGCGGCCACGCTCCAGGACAGTCGACGGGCACGCGAAGCCGCCCACGGCCCGCGTCCGCAGCCCGCCCCGGCAGCGGTCCCGCCGCCGCACACCCAGCAGCCCGGCACCCAGAACACACCGGGCCGGAACCCCACTGGAGGAGTCGCGTGAGCACCCCGGAAGAACGCCCCAACCCAACGACGAGCTCGCCCGCGCCCATGCCGCCCGCGCGCAGATGGCCGCCGCGCTCGAGAAGGTTCAGGAGCCCGGGGCCGCCGAGCCCCTGGGATGGCAGCCGGTCTGGTAGCGGCCCCGAACGCCGAAGTCCAAGGCGGCGCAGAAGGCGGAGCTGCGTAGGCAACGGGGGCGGCTGAAGGCCGCCGGACGGCGCCGCCTTGCCGCCGGGCAGTCGCGCCGGCCCCGGCCCTGGCAGAACCGTCTCGGCAACGCGGCCGCGCGCCGCGACGCCCGCGCCCTGTCCCGGATGCGGCACTCCACCGCCTGGCTGTGGTGACGATGCCCGGCACCGTCCACTGAGTGGAGTCCACTCGATGCCGCGCATCGCCACCGGATGCAGAACATCGAGTGCGCTCCACCCGATGGACTCCACCGAGTGGAGCCCACTCTCCGGTGCGCCGGACGACGATGGACTCCACCGTGATGCGCACCGCGATGGTGCGCCACCGCGTCCAGCACCGCACCACTCCGACGATGCCCGGGCACTCTCGCGCGCCCCGGCGCGCCGCACCCGACGCTCCGCACTGGTGTGCCCGCCGCCGGGTGCGGCCGGACGCGCGTGACCCCCTTGCCCGGCTCCGTCACACCCCCTTGTCCAGCTCTGCTACCGCGACGTTCCCCCTTACGATCGCCGGTTTCGGCTGGCGAGCAGGTCCCGGTCAAGGGGGCGTGTGATAAAGGCGCCCCGCTGTAGCGCGCGCCTCGGTGCGGTGCGGTGCGGTGCGGTGCGGTGTGGTGGACGACGGCATCAAGGAACCGGCGGTAGCTCTGGGCGCGGTCCTCGGCGCTGCCGGCCCGGACGACGCCGACAGGACGATAGCGGCCCAGGGCGGCTCCGGTGATGGTGCCGGCGGCACGGACGACGGCGGGGGTGAGAGGGGCCATCCCAACGTTCTGCAGCCGGGGCCCGGCCTGCCCGGTGGTTTCGGGGCGTTGCTGCCGTAGCCCCTTGTCGCCGAGTACGGCGTCGTATCGGCGCCGGGGGACGTCCGGGCTTGCCGGCCACGGGCGGGATGCCCTCGGCCAGGGCCAGGGTGACGTCGTTGAGGTTGGCAGCGGTGCTGATGACCTCGAACGGGGTGCCCTTCCCGTCACAGATCAGACATCCGATGGCGTCAAGCGGTCAAGCCGCGGCCGTAAGGACGGGCTCGGGACGGGTGGGGAAAGCGATGGTTTCATCGTAGTGGACGCGTTCGCCGAGGCGGTGGTGCAAGCACCCGACCATGCGGTTGAAGAGATTGACGGGGTGGCATGTCCGCTTCCTCGGCGTGACGTGCAGGTGATCGTCCCAGCCGGGCAGGAGGTCCACCTCGTCGGCCCGGACGGCGGGGGCGCTGATGGGGCTTCTGTTCGCCGACAAGGGTTTCAGCATCGTCGGGCCGAGGTAACGGAGCAGCCGGTCGAACTGCCCCGGTCGCGGTCCGACCCGCAACACCCCAGCTGTACAAGACGGATGCTTGCGGAACATGCTTCAGGCTTTATCTGTCTGCCAGATATGCTTATCGCCCAAGCTGGCCTTGAGGGCTTGCTTGAAGAATGTCAGGACGGTCTCGCGGTCGCCGGAGCCGACGTTGCCGAGCTCCAACTGGATCAGGACGGCAGCGATCGTCGATCCCCCCTGCATGTTATTGATCTGGATCTGGATATTTTGGTGGGTTTTGCTGGGTTTCTGTCTATCAATGCGAGTAAATTCCCCACGGGTAATTTCTCCTTGACTTCCCCATAGCGAGGCAAAGTCCAGCTTCTTGCTGTCGATTAGGTCTTCGGCGTCCTTCAAAATTTTCTTGCTGGGCTGAGGGGGGTAGTTGGGGATCTCGCCGCCTTGCTTGTTCTTGATTTCGACTGCCAGCGTCATTGATTTGACTCCTTCTTTGTGTGCCCGCCTGGATTTGCTATGCATCGCCATGGATTCCGGTTCTCCGAAACCATTGCAGCGGTGATCTGCGGCCAGAGCGGAACCGGAACCGGCCCTGCAACACGGCCCCGGTGTAGTTCCGGTTTGATGCGGTAAGTGTGGCTTGGGGGATGAGCGTCTTCAACTCGGTCACTGATCGGGTGATGTGGCGGCTTGCGCTGGTTGGCGGGGAGAACGGGCAAGACTCCCGTGCTGTTGAGAGGGACGCCTGAAGTCTCAACTCACCAGCCAGGGAGCCTTGATGGTCACCTGTCCTTGCGCACGCGACCCGCCGCACGCGCTCGTGGAAACGGTCATGATATTGATCGTCCTCCGAGAGGGTGACCGGCGGTGCAAGCTGTGCCTGCCCCGGGGGTGCGCTGGTCGCAGTGGTGCACCTGCCGCCTTCTGGCGATGTTGCCGAGTAGCGCGGTGCCGTCGCGCTCACGAACACTCCTGTCACTCATCCCGCTGCCATACGCACCACGTCACGGTGTCCGGGTCGGTGAGGCGGGCTGTCAGGTCGGTGACGACCGCCCGTGCGGAGTCCCGCCGTGACGTGCGGACCGCGTGGATCCCGTCCGGGTGGAGGCCGTGTCGCTGGTGGATTTCCTGTCGCGGATGAGCGCCGTCTCTGGTGCCTACGTCGGTCCCGATGGGCTCGCACCGCGCCCCACGCCACGCCACAGGTCGCCTGTTCGTGCTGCGGGACAGGTGCCGAGCAGTCGGTTGTGTGCAGGTGGCAGAGGGAGCGCAGCACCTGCTCCGGTGGCCCCCAGGCAGAGGCGAGCCGACGCAGTGCTGCGCGGTGTGCGGCGCACCGTTTCGGTCTCGTCGTTGATGGTCGGCCTACGCCCGTCCGGCGGTCAATACCCTTGCGAATGGCTACGTAACAGTCCAACATCTCGCCACGCCTATTTCCTGATGTAATACATCCGATGCCACAACTCACCCGAATAAGTGACAGCGCGCGGAGGTGAACCGACGCACACGAAGACGGGAGCCACGCCGGAGCGTGATACCTGTGACGGGGGGCTGGCAACCGGCAGAGAAGCGATCCTTTGATCGCAAGAGCGCCCCTCCGTACCAGTACCAGCGCACTTCACCCGGCGCAACCAAGAACCGGAACCTCCCGGTCGACGTCCGCCGCTCCCGTTCGACCCGGCAACGCTCTGCGAGAGGGCATCCGATAGGCATCTCGGCCAAGAGGGCGTGCCGAAACAGCGCCGCTGCGCTGTGACGTGCTCCCGCACGCCCCACGCGGCAGGGATTCGCTCACGCCCTGCCAAAGCATGTATGTCAGTAGTACAAACGGCCCCCGGCGCGGGGTAACACGTGGAGGTATTCCTATGAACGCCATTCGTAAAATCGCCACCACGCTCGGGGGCGTCACCCTGGCTGTCTCGGGCGTCTTCTTCGCGCCCCGCAGCCCAAGCCGACACCAACGCCTGCCTGAACTACTTGTAAAACCAGGGATACTCCTACAACATCGACCACTTCTACGGCTGCTACCACGCGAAGAGCGACTGGATGCTGTGCTACGGCATTCTGAGGGACGCGTACGTCCACCCCGGCGTCGCTGCACGAGCCTGTGACTTGGGCGCAGCATAAGACCCTACGCCATGAGACGAATGCGCCACCGACCACCACGGGCTCGGCGGCCGGAGCGGCGGGGAGGCGCTCGGCGGCGGGCCGCGCGGGCGGGGGTGCCAGGTCGGTGTCCAGTGTGCGGGAGGGGTCGGCGGCGGGTCCGGTGCCCGGCGGGCGGTCATCTCCGGATCCTTTCGCAGAGAGCTCTCAGGGGAAGGAGTCGACGCCGGTCCGGCCTCGCGACGGCCTCCTTGTCCGCCTGGTCGGACCGCTTGCCGGAGGCGCTCGTACGCCGTCGGCCGATGCGCCCCGGGGCGGGACCCTGGATGCGACCCGGATCGGGATGACCTGGGGACCGCATCGGACGCCGGTATAGGGTCCGGCTTCGCTCAGGCCCCTCGGTAGGGAAGTAGCCGACGTGCCCGCCTCCTCTTGACCGGGCCCGTGACGTGCGGCCTCCCCGGCCGCGGACAGGCGAGTGAGGCAAGTTGCAGGGCAGTCAGCCGGAGCCTCTTGCCGGGTGGTCTGCGGGTTTCCCCGGCTCGCCTTCGCCAGGCCGTGCCGGGCTGACCGTGGTCAGGGTCCGGGATCCCCTGCGACTTCCTCTGCGGTATCTCCTGGGGCATCTGCTGCGTTCCCGGCCGGTCCTCGCGTCTGCGCAGGTCACCAGATGTGCTCAGCATGTTTGGGGTCGCCGACATCCCGCTCTGCCCGTTCCGGCCTGGTGGAAAGGGGTGGGGCGGGCGTGCGGGGCGCGGCTGGGGGGGGCGGGTGGGCGAGAGCTGGTTGCGCGTTGGGCTGGACCCGTTGCGTCGTGCCCGGCCGGAGACGGCCGGGCGGGGGTGTTGCGCCACGGTGTTGCGGTGACGGGACAGAAGGCTCTGGCTGACAGCAACGAGCTTCCTCCCCGGCCGAAGGCTGGCACCGGAGCAAAGGCCGTTCGCGCCGGGATCGGTCCGCACGGCGTCGCGGTGACCGGACACGATCCTCGCCTTCGGCGGCCGCGAACATCTGATCGGCTGGCAGATGGATTTCAACCGTTCTGGCAGCGCCACCGCTACACCCCCTCAAAGACCTTCCCGCGGCGGTATGTCGTCCTGGCGGGAAAGGAGGAGCCCCTGCTCGGGCAACTGCCTGAAGGCGCTCGCCGACGACGTGCAGGGCATCGCCGTCGCGGTGTGGGTGAACACCCTGCCCCGGCTCCAGCGGGGCGAGCCCTGGTACGGGATCGGCGTTGACGACCCGGACCGGCGCCGCCGGCGCGCTACCCCGAACCCGTCAGCCGCTGACGGCGCGCGCGACGCCGGGCACGCCCCCGCACCCAGGGGGCTGCCCGACGTCCGGTCCGGGGGCGCAACGGGGGCAGAAGACCTCATGCCACCGCGTGGGACGTGCAGGCCCTCTCGGGCCAACTCGGCTGTGGCCATGCGCCCGCTATCGCGCCCGCCAGTCCGATGTTCAGTGAACGTTATGCTGCGCCGAGGTCACAGGCTCGTTCGGCATGGAGGAAGTACACGTCGCCGTTCCATACCAGTTGGTAGTAGCACTGCGACCAGTCTCCCTCTTCTGCGTAGTGACAGGCGCCGATGCGGACGTAGTTGAGGGAATAGCCCTGGCTTTGCAGGTAGTCCAGGCAGTCGCGGGCGTTCGCTTGGGCAGCGGGGGCGGTGAGGAGGACGCCCGAGGCGGCCAGGGTGAGGGTTCCGAGCGTGGCGACGACCTTGCGGGTGAGGTTCATGGGGAGCCTTCCACGTGGTGTCCGTGTAGGAGTCGTTTTGTGTTACGGGTATGCATGTCTTGGCAGGTGACAGGCGAATCCCGGCCGTGGGGGCGTGCGGGAGCACGTCACAGCAGAGTGCTTGTGGCATCACGCCACTCGAATCGCGACAAGCGGGTGGCACGATCAAGGTAAAGGTCTTGCTGCTGTCTGCCCGCACCGATACACCGTCAAGGACCGCAAGCCGCGGCCGGTGCCCGCTACGACAGCGGCGCGTAGGAAGCCGCCGGGCCGATCGTCACCAGCGCCGAACCCGGCCCGGGATCGGCCTGCGTCGCGAGGCACCACAGGCCCGGCAGCAGGTCACCGCTCTGCAGGCCCTTCAGCGATGGCCTGGCTGCTCTGGCTGGCAATCCGGACTGGTGACACGGTACGGCGGCGAGGTCACCGACGATGGAGCCGTAGTCCCAGACAACGGGATGGGGCCGGGCTGCCGCCTGCTGTTCGCGTTCCCATGTCGAACCGGGCGTGCCGGCCCGACAAGGACGCGGACGATCTCGATGTGAGAGGCGACGGGGAATCGAGTAGGGCTCGCCAGGCGGCGACGTGCAGGGGCGGACGACAGCTCGTCGAGGGTGTAGTGGGCCGTACCTCGCAGGAGTAAGTTGCCCCGGCGAGCCGTGCGCATCGCGGCCCGCCGTCCCAGGAGTGGCCGACTACGACCGGCGCCCGAGGCAGGCCGCGCGGACACGCGCGCTACGTGCGCTCCCCCTCTCACCCGTTCGAGTGATGCGGTTGTCTGTGCGGGCGCCTCTACGGATGACGGCTCGGCGGGCTGCGTCCGGTCCCTGATGGCGGCCGGATACCGCGCTCGCCCGTGCGACGCGGAGGAGGCAGCAATGACGACACGGCGCCGACTGCTGGCCGAGGGCTGCCACATGAGCCGACCCACTCAGCGGCGGATCGTTCACTTCCTGCGTCGGCAGCTCGACGCCCGAGGCCTGTCCGACGTCGCCGTGGCCGCCTCGGACGAGAGCTACTACCAGCAGGCCGTCACCACCTGGGAGCACCTGGCCGAGCACGGCGCGGACCGCTACGTCGGCCAGGTGAACACCCACGGCTACATGAAGAACGACGACGGCGGCTGGCGCACCGGCCTGTACCGCCGCG
>NZ_JBFAWY010000038.1:0-65749 GCF_040680575.1 Streptomyces sp. NPDC052020 | reverse complement strand
CGCGCTCCTGGCCCTCGCGATCGGGGCCTTCGGGATCGGAACGACCGAGTTCGTGATCATGGGTCTGCTGCCCGAGGTCGCGGGCGACTTCGGGCCCGGCACAACGCCGGGGCCGGGCCGGCCCAGGGCTTCTCAGGAGACCGACCATGCGCCCGCCCCTCGCACACCGTCTGGCCGCAGCCCTGCTCGCCGTGCCGCTCGCCGCCGCGCTCAGCGGCTGCGGAACGGCCCCGCGGCCGGCCGCCCCGCCCCCGGAGATCTCCACGGCCGCCGCCGCGCCCGCCCCCGGGGCGGTCCCGGCCGCGCTGCCCGCCTCGGTTCCCGTCCGGGTCACCATCCCCTCCGCCGAGGTGGACACCGCCCCCCTGCTGCGGCTGGGCCTGAACGCCGACGGCACGATCGAAGTCCCCTCCGTGGCCCAGGCCGACCGCATCGGCTGGTACGAGCACGGGGTCACACCCGGCGAGACCGGTCCCGCCGTCCTCGTCGGCCACTACGACACGGTGAACGGGCCGGCGGTCATGAGGAACGTCGGCGGGATCGAACCCGGCGACCGCATCGACATCACCCGGAAGGACGGCACCCGAGCGGTCTTCGCCGTCACCGCGCTGGAACAGGTGGCCAAGGACGCCTTCCCCACCGAGAAGGTCTACGGGCCTACCAGCCGCCCGGAGCTGCGCCTGATCACCTGCGGAGGCGACATCGTCCACGGCCACCGCCCGGACAACGTCATCGTCTACGCGGAGCTCGTGAGCTGAGCTGAGCTGAGCGGACGGGCCGAGGCCGGTGCCGTCGACCGTGGCCGGGCGGAGCCGGGCGGCGGGGCGGGACCTTCTGAACGCCGGCACGGACCAGTCGCCGGCCTCTTCCCCCTGAACGCGGGGCCGGTGGACCTGGCGGCCTGTCAGGGCAGAAGGAGCAGAAGGAACGCGGTGTACGAGCTGGTGGTGAGGGTGGTGGCGTAGGCCTCCCAAGGACGGGGGCCTCGTGATGGCTCAGTGCCGGGGTGCCCAGTGCGCAGTGCGCTGGCGACGATGGCGGTGACGGTGAGCGCCAGGCCGGTGAGAATGATCGTGTTCGCCGCGGCGGTTCCCTCTGGCAGACGGAGGTCGCTGACTCGGCACATGACGCCCGCGATGACCGGCAGCACACCGATCGCCGTCACGCGCAGGGTGGCTCGGTTCGCGTCTCCCTGCGAAGCGATCCACTCTGTCTTCTTCCAGTCCCGGTAGCCGGGCGAGTGCCTGGGGTGGGTGGCCAGGCTGTCGCCGAGGGCGAGGGCGGTGAAGAAGACGCCCAGAGAGCCGACCGCTCCGGTGATCAGCAGCAGGATCGGCCGGGCTTGGGGCAGGGCGAGCGAGGCGAGGATTTCGAACGCCGCGACGATGTCGACAAGGGCGATCACGACGGCGACGGCGGCGTACATGATCCCCGACGTGAGGTTGGGCGTCAGGTCGCTTTCGGCGCCGATCGCGGCGAGAGCGATGGCTGCGATGATGCTGCCGATCAGTGCGACGACGAGAAGCCCTGCGGCGAACGCGATGGCCTGGCCACCGCCTGGACCCTCGGGAGGATTCGTGAACACGACGATGACCGCGGGGACCGCCAAGGCGCCGAGCGTGCCGACGATCGGGGCGTAACCGGCCGCGCCGCGGCGTGCGTCGTAGTGGCCTTCGGGAGTCTCACGAGGCACGGGTGGCGGTGTCGGGTCGGGCGGCGGGGCCGCTGTAGCCCGCCGCTTTGCCACTCTGCGCGTGGTGAGGGCGATCAAGCCGGCCGCGGTGATGGCGGTGAGAATCGTCTTCGGGTGTTTCACATGTCCCCCTCACGCCTGCTTGACGAGGCTACAGAGCTGTGGGATAGCCCTCTTGGGAAGATGCGAATCCGTGATGCGCGGTGACCCGCCTCCTCGCGCCGCGTGCGCGGCCGTGCGGCCGGACACCGAGGGGGGCGGCCGAAGGGCCGGGCACCCGCCGGCGTTTGTCACCGTTTCGTCGCGAAGCGGGCGCGGCGGGCAACCCAGGCCACCGGGCGGTGGTCTAGCAGGCGGGGAGTCCACGAGCCCACCACGGGCGTTCTTCCGCCCGTTCCGACCGCTTCCGAGGGAAAGGCTGACCGGCCATGGGGGACACGCGCAGACGGGGAGCCGTCGCACTCGGGGTCACCGCACTGGTGGCACCGCTCACGCTCGCGCTCGGCGCCACGCCGGCCCAGGCGGCGAGCTGCACCACGCAGACGGGCCCGTACCAGAAGAAGGTGGAGAAGTTCCTCGGCCGTCCGGTCGACGGCAAGCAGTCCACCGCCGACTGCAAGGCGATCCGCGCCTTCCAGACCAAGCACGGCATCAAGCCCGACATCGGTTACGCGGGCCCCGTCACCTGGGGGGTGATGGACCTGATGCAGAAGCAGAAGGCCGTCGGGAAGAACCCGAACAAGTCGGGCAAGTGCCCGGTCAACAAGGGCCGGATCGCCTGCGTGAACCTCACTCTCCAGCTGAGCTGGATCCAGGACGGCAAGAAGCTGGTCTACGGGCCCGTGCCGGTCCGCACCGGCCGCGACGGCCATGAGACCCGCACCGGCCTGAAGAAGGTCTACTGGCGCAACATCGATCACCACTCGAGCATCTACGACGTGCCGATGCCCTACAGCCAGTTCTTCGACGGCGGCCAGGCCTTCCACTCGGCCGGCGTCAGCATGTGGAACCCGCCGGGCTCGCACGGCTGCGTCAACATGACGAAGACCGACGCCAAGAAGTACTGGTCGCTGCTGAAGAAGGGCGACGACGTCTACGTGTACGGCCGCAAGCCGGGCACCTGACGGTGACGGGCACCCGGCTGGCGGGGCCGCGGCGCGTCCCCACCAGCCGGGCTGTCCAGCCCGCCCCGCCCCGCCGTGCGGAGTCGTGCGCGTACGTCGCGGCACCCCCTGCCCGGGGAGGGCGGCGGTCATCACGGCCGTCGACGGCAAGCGGGCGGTGCCCGAGGCCGTCGCCGAGCCGGAGCGGATCACCGCCGACCCGGCCGGTGCCGCGGGAGCGGTGGCAGGGCGGCGCGCCGTTACCCGGGCGGTGCCTGTCCCGCCGCGGCGGGGCAGGCTGGGGGAGGGGTTCAGCGGTCCTGGGAGAGTGCGAGGAGCTCGGCGAAGGTTCCGCCGGCGTGGACGAGCTCGTCGTACGTGCCCTGTTCGGTGATCCGGCCGTGCTCCATCACGACGATGTGATCGGCGATCCTCGTGTTCTCCAGGCGGTGGGTGACCACGATGGTGATGCGGTCGGCGGCGATGGCCTTGATCTGTTCGAAGATCTGGTGCTCGCCGCGCGGGTCCATCTGGGAGGTGGGCTCGTCGAGGATGAGCAACTCGGGCCGCCGGTACAGGGCCCTGGAGCAGGCGATGCGCTGCCACTGCCCGCCGGACAGCTCCGAGCCGCCGAAGACCTCGCGGGACAGCAGCGTGTCCAGGCCGGCGGGGAGGCCCTCGACGGCTTCCCGCAGACCGACCGCGTCGATGGCCTCCCACACCGGGATGTCGTCGTGGGTGCGGGGCTGGCCGAGGGTGACGTTCTCGCGGACCCGCAGCGGCCACTGGGCGAAGATCTGCGGCACCAGCCCGGTGCGGCGCCAGACGCTCGCGGGTCCGGCCTCGGCGAGGTCGACGCCGTTCCAGGTGACCTTGCCCTTGTCGGGCAGGTAGATCCCGGTGAGCAGCCGGGTCAGCGTGGACTTGCCCGAGCCGTTCGCCCCGACGACCGCCAGGATCTGGCCGCGCTTGAGGGTGAGGGAGACACCGTTCACGGCCGGCTTGACCTTGCCCGGGTACTGGTGGACGACCTCGTCGAGCCGGACCTCCCTGACCGGCGCGGTGAGCTCGCGGGGGCCGCGCTTGGGGGCGCGGGCGGCGGCGTCGTCGAGGAAGGACCGCATGTCGCCGAGGTACAGGCTGGTGTGGAAGACCGCGGCGCCGTTGACGACGACCTGCGAGAGGGCGGCGAGCGTGGTCTGGACGGCGACGACGGCGGTGGCGGCGACCGCGAGGTCGATCCGGCCGGTCGCGGCCAGCCACGCGAGGGCTCCCCAGGTCGCGACGAGGAACACACCGCCCACCAGCGAGGAGAGCAGCGCGATCCGCAGGGTCCGCGGCGCGGCGGCCAGGGTGCGCCGGTCGCACCGGTCGGACAGGGCCCGGTACCAGTAGACGAGGTAGTCGGTCATCGAATTGGCGCGGACCTCGTCGCCGTACTTCGGCGTGGTCGCCCACCAGCGCATCATGCCGCGCACGTTGCGGTCGGCGACGTTGGCGTAGTGGACGTCGTAATCGACGCGGGCGGTCAGGACGGCGCCGACTCCGGCCGGCAGCACGGCGAGCAGCAGCAGCGGCAGCATCAGCACGTTGAGCACCGACAGCACGCCGCCGGCGGAGACCATGCGGATCAGCGCGGACAGGAACCGCTGGGCGTCGGTGACCATCACCTGCGTGCGGATCACGCCCATCTCGGCCGCCTCGTGCCGGTCGGAGAAGCCGTCCTCCGCGTACGCCACCGCCTCCACGCGGCAGACCGCCTCGACCAGGGCGGCGTCCGTCTCCGTGGTCAGCCGCGGGGTGATCCGCCGCTCCGCGTACGCGGCCACCGCCCCCGCGGCACGGCCCGTCGCGGCGGCGAGCGCGACCACCAGGAGCGCGGGCAGGGCGCCGCGCAGCCTGTACCCGGCGGACCCGGGCCCGAGGACGGGCTCCATCGCACGGGCGGTGGCGGCCAGCAGCACAGCGGCCGAGACGCCCGTGACCGCCTGGCAGCCGAACAGGAGCTGAACCGCTCGCCGGTCGGTCCGCCACGACAGCCGGGCGATCCGGCCGAGAACGGCCGGGATCCGCGCGCACATCCGGCGGAAGCTCACCTCGGCGAGCGGATTGACGGAGTACTGCCCGCCGTAGGTGATCTCGGCCGGCGGCGGCGGAGGCGGCGCGGTGTCCTGCTGTTCACTCGTGGTGGCCGAGGTCAACGTGGTCCCCCTACGGTCGTCCGGCGTGGTCGTGAGGCTCAACGACCCCGCCGGAATATCGAACACATGTATTTCGGTCGCTTTCGAAAACCCGAGATTGAGCGCGTGTCGGACCGTGGAGGATGCATCGACCCGCCTCCGCCAACGGGCGGACACGAAGAAGGACTTGGCCGAAACGCCGAGGGCGGCGCCGAAGACGGCACCTCGGAGCCCACCGGCACGGAGCGGCAGCGGTGAGACAGGACCGAAAGCGTCGTCCGTACCGCCGCCGCGGGCGGCACTGCGATCTGGGGGGGGCATCGCCAGGGCCTGGAGCGCGCGGCCGGAGGTGCGTGACGGGGCCCCGCACATCACGCGTGCGGGGCCCTGGCGGATTGCCCGGTGGGGCAGGAACGGTCTCGGTCAGGAGGACGCGGCTGCCCGCTCGGCCTCGGTGATGGGCGGTGCGGGCAGGAACGGCCGCTTCGGACCGAGGATCATGGGGATCAGCATGTCGGGGGAGAACAGGCGTGTGGCGGGCTTCTCCATGCTCATCACGTCCAGCAGGGCGCCGAGCGCGCGCGGGTTGCGGGCGCCGGTGGCGACGGCTCGGTCGACGAACCGGGCCAGATACCGTTCGACGACGGTGGGCGGGTCGCTGGCGGCGCCCGGGTAGAACGCGTCCTGGCCGACGGCCAGGTCCCAGGCGGCGGAGACCGGGCGGGCCGCTGCTCGCTGGAGCCGGCGCGCGGTGCCGGGGGCTGTCAGCGGCGCGGAGCGCAGGGTGTCGCGTACGGCGAGGGCGCACTGGGCGGCGACGGTGAGGCCGTGCCCGTACACGGGGTTGTAGCCGGCGATGGCGTCACCGAGGACGGTGAACCCGTCGGGCCAGCGGCTGAGTTTCTCGTAGTAGCGGCGGTGGTTCGCCGTGCTGTGGGTGGTGGCGACGGCACTGAGCGGGTCGGCGTCCTTCAGGAGTTCCCCGATGATGGGGTCGCCCAGGTTGAGCGCGAAGTCCAGGAAGGCGTCGGGGTCGCCGGTGGGTTCGCCGCCGCGGGTGCCGGACAGGGTGACGATCCACCGGCCGTTCTCGATGGGCAGGATGATGCCGCCCTGGCCGGGGGACCGGGCGGGGTTGGCCTGGACGTTGACGAGCGGGAAGTCGCTGTCGGCGGTGGTGCCCGGCGCCCGGTAGTGGCGGGTGGCGTAGGTGACGCCGGCGTCGACTCGGCGCTCGGTGACGCGGGGCAGGCCGAGGTCCTGGAGCCACTGGGGGGCGCGGGAGCCGCGGCCGGAGGCGTCGACGACGAGGTCGGCGGTGAGCGTGGCTTCCTCTTCGCCGGCGCGGACGCGGATGCCGGTGACGCGGGTGGCGTCTCCCTCCAGGCCCAGGACGGTGGTGTGCTGCCGGAGGGTGACGCGGTCGTGGGCGAGCGCTCGGTGCCGCAGCGCCGCGTCGAGGAGGTCGCGGGAGGAGACGAGGTTGCGGTGGTGGGTCGATGTGAACCTGCGGAACCACACCTCGTTGGGGGCGCGGGAGACCATGTTGCCCATGATGGGGACCAGCCGGCCGCCCGCGGCGACGACGTCGTCGACGGCGCCGGGCAGCAGCTCGTCGAAGGCGGCGACGCCTCCGCTCCACACGAGGTGCGCGTGCTTGGCCTGGGGGACGCCGCGGCGGGGCTCCGCTCCCCGGGGAAGGGTGTCGCGTTCGATGAGGGTGACGTCGGCGAACTCGGCGAGCGCGGTCGCCGCGAAGAGGCCGGCGGCGCTGGCGCCTATGACGAGGGCGGTGGGCCGGCCGGCGGTGGCTGTGTCAGGCATGCGCAGTGGTGCTTTCTGTGGTGGTCGCCCGGTGACGGACACTGTCCAGGAGGCGGGGGTGCCGCAGGGCCCGTGCGACGTCGTCGAGGCGGCCGGTGACGTCGGGGCCGATCTGCGGCTGGTCGCTGGTGTCGTGCGGTGTCTTGTCGCGGTAGGCGGCGGTGGCGTCGCGGAGGGCGAGGGCGCCCGCGATGCCCCGTGCCCTCGGCTCGGGGTAGCGGGCGGCCGCCACGGCGTACAGACGCTGGTACGCGGCGGCGTCGAAGTACGGGGCGAGCAGGCGCAGGGCGTCGTGGATGCGCTGCCGGCGCTGGATGAGGCGCAGGTCCAGCGGCGCCCACCAGCCGAGCCGGGCGGTCGCGGCGGCCGGCTCGACGACCCGGACGGCTCGCCACAGGGAGCGCAGCCGTGTGTGCTCGCGCTGGTCCCGGCCCCAGGTGTGCAAGAAGGGCCCGGCCTGGGGGACCAGGAAGCCCAGGGCGACGAGAATGGCCTCCAGGAGTGCGAAGGGCGGTGCGGCCCGGGTGCTGATCCAGTCGAGGTTGTCGCCGGTCCAGCGGGCGAGGACCGCGATCAGCTTGCCCACGTCGTAGAGGAGACCGGATGCGTATCCGGCCTGGAGGAAGACGACGCCGCACTTGAGCCACCGGTTGGCGACCTCCGGGTACCACTTCCAGAGCATGGAGGCGGCGACCAGGGACGACACCATGTGAGCGAGGACGTAGAGCAGGGTGTGCTCGCGCATCCACGGTGTGGTCGCGTAGTAGGTGTCCAGGTCGTAGACGCGTGGTTCGGGGACGTCCGCCAGGAGGAACGTCACCCACAGCGCGACGATGATGCCCGCGTAGATCCAGTAGATCGCGGTCATCCGGCGGCGGCGGCGTTCGGAGGGGGGCTCCCTCCAGCGCATGATCATGGTGAGGCCGGTGGCGCAGAACGCGGTGAGGAACGAGTAAGCCCAGGGTGCGGCGATGTTCGGGATGCCGGTCCACACGTTGAGGCGGTGGATGTTGGCCGGGGTGATGACGACCAGGACGGCCGTGGCGCACGTCAGCAGGATCGTGGTCGCCCGTACGTCGGGGTCCCGTGAGGCCCGTATGAGCGTGGGGAACTTGAAGGCCAGGGCGATGGCCAGGAGCGCGGTCGGGATGATGTAGGGGATGTGGAAGTCGGGGCTCATCTGATGATGCGACCGCCTCGGCCGAAGAGCGACAGGTTCAGGCGGCCTTCGACGGTGGCCGGGCTGACCGGGCTTTGGGCGTAGCGGCCGGTCATCCAGGTGCGGACCTCCCGGCCGAACAGCAGGCCGAACGTCTCCGCGTCGACTTCGTGGTCGTGGGCGGACCCGGCGCGGGCGGCGACGGCGAGAAGAGCCTCGCGGGGGACTTCCTCGGCGGTGAGGATCTGTTCCGCGGCGCGCCGCGTGGCTTCGGCGGACTGGCCGGTGAGGGCGCGGGCCGCGGCGGGCATCCCGGCGACGTGGTGTCCGCAGTCGCCTTGCTCCTCGTGCCACAGCTCGTGTCCGAGGATGACGAGCTGTGCCTCGGGGACCATGTGCTCCTCGACCACGATGACGCTTCGGTCCCCGAGGTCCAGTCGCATGCCGGAGACGGGGGTGTCGGCGGGGAAGGCCCGGAAGACGAGCTGGATGGGCCGGCCGGTGCGTCGGCTCATGGCCTGGCAGAACTCGTGCATCACCACGTGGGGCGGGGCGGGGCGGTCGATGCGCTTGTCGGCCTCCTTCCCCAGCGCTGCCAGCAGGGACTTCATCGCCTTAACGCTCATCGTGGGGCGCCTTCGTGGGGACGACGGACCTGACCACTCCCGCCGGGAGCCGCTCGTGCTGCGCGGGGGTCACGGAGCCGTGGCCGCGCAGGCCGGTGCGGACCACGCCGTACTTCTCCATCAGGAGTTCGCGGGCCCACACCTCGGAGATGCCGAGTTCGCGGTGGACGGCGCCGACCAGGTCGCCCGCCCTCTTGCGGGTGCGGACCGGGTAGGCGTCAGCGAGCGTCTTGACGCGCGCGCACACCCGTTCCCCGACGGTGTCGCGGGGCGCTGCCCGGCCGTTCAGCGGGGCTCGCACGGCGCGTTCGGGCAGGGCCCTTTCGTGTGCGAGTTCCCCGGCGTCGAGGTCCGGCCCTTCGGGACACCCCCGAAGGCGCCGAAGAGTCTCGGGGAGGGGTAACTCCACCGAATGCTCCTGAGGTTAAAGGGATTTTTGCTGTTCGGCACCCTACGCGACGCTCCCGCTACGCTCAACGATCGTTTTCTTATGAAGAACGATCGTTCATATGCGTGGTCGGTGCGTTGCACAGGCCCGGCAGCGGACGCGGCCCGTCCCGGGGGTACCGCCGTCCGCCGCCGCCTGGCCGGCCCCGAGGAGGCCCCTGGACGGCGGCTGCGCCGGCCGGCCGGCCGTCCGCCCGGCCAAGGAGCCCGGGCCGCTTGACCGGCCGGCGCCGGCCTTGCCGAAGCGGTGAGCGGTCCGCCTTCACCGGCGTGCGGCCCGCGTCGGTCCGCGGGCGTTACGGGCGCGGCGTCGCCTTCTTGAACAGCTCGTAGACGGCCAGGTAGTTCTGGCCGCCGCGGCCCTCGGCGACGGCGCGCTCGGCGATCTCCTTCATCAGCCGCGGGTGGTCGGAGTGGATGCCCTGCTCCTGGCTGGCGCGGGTGATGTGGTCCAGCGCGTTGAGGTTCATCTCCAGTGTGTTCAGGGTGCCGGGGTAGTGGCCGGCGTCCAGGTCGGGCGCCTGCCGGGCCAGGGCCGCGTAGTCGACCACGGTCGGCATGAACCAGCCGAGTGCCAGCTCCGCGAACCTCTGCGCCGGTACGCCCGCGGAGCCGACCAGGGCGGTGGCATGCAGCCAGCCGTTCAGGGTGGTGTACATCATGTCGAGCATGGCGGTGTTGTAGAGCACCGCGAGACCGGGGTCTTCCCCCAGGTAGCGCGGGTCGCCCAGGTTCGTCAGCGGCTCCAGGAGTTCCTCGAAGACGTCCCGTGAACCGCTGTACAGGAACACCGCGCCCGGCTCTCCCACCATCGGCGGCGGCACCATGACGGCACCGTCGAGGTAGCGTACGCCCCGCTCGCCGGACCACGCGACGGCCGCGTGCGCCTCGGCCGGGGTACCGGAGTTGAGGTTGACCAGGCAGCGGCCCCTGAGCGCTTCGGCGGCCGGTTCCAGGACCTTGTGCATGGTGTCGTAGTCGGTGAGACACACGAGGGTGACCGGGCTCGCGGCGACGGCCTCGGCCGCCGTCCGCGCGAGCCGGGCGCCCTTGGCCACGAGTCCGCCGGCCTTCTCGGGGCTGCGGTTCCAGACGGTGAGCGGGTGGCCCCGCTGCACCAGGGTCTCGGCCAGGGCCATGCCCATGGGTCCGAGTCCCAGCAGGGTAACGGGCTTGTGTTGCCGGTCGGTTGAGCGCTGCGTCGTCATGCCGAGCAGGCTAGGGTCTCACATCGGTGTGAGAGTCAAATCGAATCTGTGTGGGGAGCGGCACATGCGCATCGGAGACCTTTCCCGCCGGACCGGCGTCAGTGTGCGCCTCCTGCGCTACTACGAGGAACAGGGACTGCTGCGCCCGGTGCGCCGCCCCAGTGGGTACCGCGAGTACCGCGAGGACGACGTCCGCACGGTGCGGAACATCCGTACGCTGCTGGGGGCCGGCCTCTCCACGCGGACGATCGCCGCCCTGCTGCCGTGCATGGTGGACGACGGCCGGATGCTGGCACCGGCCTGCTCGGGGACGCTTTCCGACCTCCAGCGCGAGCGGGAGCGCATTGACCGGGCGGTGGCCGACCTCCAGGCCGCGCGGGCGGTCCTGGACACCATCGTGACCGCCCCGCCGCCCTACGACGTCACCGAGGCCGGGGCCTGCCAGGCGGGGTCGGAGCCGGAACCGGCCGGTTCCGGGGCATCGCCGCGCGACGCGCGCGACTGACGCCGGACGCTCCCCCCCGCGGCGACGGGCCGCCGCACCGGCCGGAACGCTCCCGGTCGGTGCGCTGGTCGCCGTTCGGGGCGAGGAAGCGGTGGATGAGGTGCCCGCCGGCGCGGCGCGGCTCGACGCCGTCGAAGCCGGCCTCGACGGCGTCGCGGGCGGCGGTGGCGAGTCGGTTGGGCGCCTGGTCCGGGGGCGGCAGCGCCTCCTCGGCCACCACCCCGGCGTCTTCCGTACTCGTCGCCTCGGACCACTCCCCACGCCGCACCGGCACGGCCATCATGGGAGCGCTCCCGCACCACCGCACGTGCAGATCTCCCGACCCCGGAAGGACCGCTCATGCGCACCGCTCCCCATCTCTCCCGGCGGGCACTGCTCACGGCCGCCGCCGCGAGCGTCACTGCGGGCGTCACCGCCGCCGCGGCCGCTCCCTCCCAGGCGTCCGCCGCCCACCGCATCCCGCCGTCCGCCGCCTTCGCCGGGTTCCGGACGGCGGGCCGGGTCAAGCGGGCGGCCGACGGCTCGGTGCAGTACACCTGGCCCGGCATCGCCTTCGAAGGCCGGTTCCGCGGCACCGGCGTCGGGATCGCACTCGACGACTCCGCCAACGACTACGACGTCCAGATCGACGGAAGGACCGTCAGCACACTGGTGACTCCCGGGCGCACCACGTCCTGGGTCAGGGGCCTGGCCGACACCGAGCACACCGTGCGGCTCGTCAAGCGGACGGAGTGCCCGTGGGCCACCGGCCGCTTCGGCGGGTTCGTCGCCGCCCGGGGAGGAGAGGTCCTCGCCGCCCCCGCGGCGCGGAGCAGGCAGATCGAGTTCATCGGCGACTCCTTCACCGCCGGGTACGGCAACGTCTCGGGCACGCGCGACTGCTCGGCCAACGGAGGAGTCGACCGGAACAGCAACGCGGACCTCGCCTTCGGCCCCCTCACCGCCCGGAAGCTCGACGCCGACTACCAGCAGAACGCGTTCTCCGGCCGCGGCATGGTCCGCAACTACGACGGCGGCGACCCCGGCACCGATTACCGCACCTACTACGACCGGGGCCTGTTGAACGTCGTCGGCGACGTCTGGCACAAGCCGCGCGGCTGGCGGCCGCAGGTCGTCGTCATAGGCCTCGGCATCAACGACTTCTCGACCCCGCTCCACCCGGGCGAGCCGTGGGCCACGCAGAGCGAGCTGATAGCCGCCTACACGAGCGCCTACCACGGCTTCCTCGACAAGCTGCGGGCCCGTTACGGAAGCAGGACGTTCCTGGTGGTCAGTGCCACCCTGGTGTCCGGCACCGCCTTCGCCGACACCGCCCGGGGAATCGTCGGGGAGCGCAACGCGCGGGGGGACGACCGGGTCGGCTACTGGTACTACGACGATCCCGCCCTGGACCGGCTCGGCTGCGACTGGCACCCCTCGCTCCGCGACCACCAGATCATCTCCGGTCTGCTCGAGCAGCACCTCGCCACTCTGCCGCTGGACTGGTGACCGGGAGGACGGTCCGGGCCGGACGGGGCCCGGACCGTCCGCCGCGGTGCGGCACGACGACTGTCCGTCCGTCCGGCCGGCGGGGTCCGGGCAGGCGCTTCGGGCGAACCGCCGGTACGGACGGGCCACCGACCGGCGGCGGGGTCCCGGCCCGGGCCGGGAGTGATCGAGGGACGGGCGATGACTTCTCCGCCTCGACCGCGTGATCAACCTGGAGAAAGACTGTGAGCTACGACGTATTCGTTCTCCGGTTCGAAAAAGGGGAGCCGGCGCCCCTGGACAGCAGGACCGTCCAGGAGGTCTTGGGTCCATACGTGACGGCTCGCGACCCGGGAACCGGTTTTCTTCGGATCGCGGCAAAGAACGGCGGTGGGGAGGCGGATCTGTACATCAAAGACGAGAGCGGTGTTGCGATCAATCATTTCGGAGGAAACGGGATCATGAACCTCATCTCTGACATGCTGCGACGGCTCGAAGCCGTCCTCGTCCTCCCGGCCGGAACGGTCATTGTCGACCGGGATGAGGACCGTCGTCACCTGCCTCTCGCTATGAGAAACGAGTGGTCTGTCATCGTGGCGCCGACCGGTGAGGAGATCACCCGGGCGATCCGGGCCTCATGAGGCGTGCCACAGCGGGCGGGAACCTCTGACCCCGCAGGCGAAGACGTACGGACCCCGTCCGCCGGCCGGCACCCCCTGCTACTGCGTGGAGTCCGCGACGCGCCTGAGTACGCGTACTCAGACCGGTCGAGCCACTCACTCTGTTGACGCCGGCCTGCGTGGCTCATGATCGGGTGCTCCTGCATCGAAAGGGGTTCCGATGGGCCGACACCCGCTCCAGCTGCGTACCGCGACGCCGGATGACCTGGAATGGATCTACGAAGTGCGTCACCGGGTGTACGCGGAAGAGCTGGGGCAGCACGCGGTGGACCCGGCGGGGCGGCTCCACGACGGGCTCGACGGGGACAACGTCTACCTCGTCGCGGCCAGGGGGCCGGAACGCGTCGGCTTTGTGAGCGTCACTGCGCCCTGGCTGGGCCGGTACGCGCTCGACAAGTACCTGACCCGGGACGAGTTGCCGCTGCTGGACAAGGACGACCTGTTCGAGGTGCGTGTCCTCACCGTCGAACGGCGCTGGCGAGCCACGGCGGCGGCCCCGTTGCTGATGCACGCCGCGCTCCGCTGGATCGCCTCCCGAGGCGGCCGCGAGGTCGTGGCGATGGGCCGTACCGACCTGCTCGACATGTACCTGGCGGTCGGCCTGCGCCCGGTCGGCCGTACTGTCCGCAGTGGTGCCGTGACGTTCGAGGTGCTGACCGGTCGCGTGACGGAGCTGACGCGGCGCGCGATGAGCCGGTACGGCGCCGCGCTGGAGCGTCTGCGCTCCGCGGTGGACTGGCGGCTCGACATGGCGTTCGCGCCCCGGCCGGACGGCTGCGAGCACGGCGGCGCTTCGTTCACCGCCGTCGGCACGGATTTCCGCGCCCTGCACCGGCGCCGGCGGGTGGTGGCCGCCGATGTGCTGGACGCCTGGTTTCCACCGGCCCCAGGAGTGCGGGCGGTGCTCGAGGAAGACCCGGCCTGGATGGCCCGTACCTCGCCGCCGGCCGGTGCCGAGGGCCTGCTCTCGGAGATCTCCTCGGTGCGGTCGCTGCCCGCGGGGACACTCGCGGTCGGCGCCGGTTCGTCCGACCTGATCTTCAGGGCGTTCGGCCACTGGCTGACTCCGCAGAGCAGGGTGCTGCTGACCGATCCCTGCTATGGCGAGTACGCCCACGTCGCGGAGACGGTGATCGGATGCCGGGTGGACCGCTTCCGGTTGCGCCGCGAGGAGGGCTGGCGCATCGACCCGGACCGGCTGTCCGCCGCCGTGGGGTCCGGCCGGTACGACCTCGTGGTGGTGGTCAATCCGAACAACCCCACAGGACGCCACGTCCCGGCCGCGGAGCTGCGCTCGCTGATCGCCGCCGCGCCTGCCCGCACCCGGTGGTGGATCGACGAGGCGTACCTGGGCTACGCGGGACTGACCGAGTCACTCGCCGACCTGGCCGCGACGAGCGAGCGTGTGGCCGTCTGCACCTCACTGTCCAAGATGTACGCGCTGTCCGGCATGCGGGCCGCTTACCTGGTGGCCGGTGCGGACACCGCGGCACAGCTACGCCGGCGGACGCCGCCTTGGCCGGTCAGCCTCCCCGCGCAGCTGGCCGCTGTGGCAGCCCTGCGGGACCCGGCGTACTACAGCGATCGCTGGACGCGCACCCACGTACTGCGAAGCGAGCTCGCCGCCTCCCTGGCGCGACTCGATCCGGAGGTGGAGGTCGAGCAGGCCGTGGCGAACTTCCTGACCCTCGTGCTGCCGTCGGGCGGGCCCAGCGCCGCGCGACTGGTGGCCGAGTGCCGGCGCCACGACGTCTTCCTGCGCGACCTGTCGCCACTGTCGCCGCTGTACGAGGGGCGTGCCGTGCGCATCGCGGTGAAGGACACCGCGGAGAACGCGCGGATCGTCGCCGCGTGCCGGGCCGCCTTGGCGGTGCTCCGGCCGGGCCCGGCCTCGCCCGGTTCACCGCGGGGGAGCGTGCTCGTCCGATGATCACGGTGGCCTCTCTGATTCCCTGCCTCGGCGGCGCGCTGGCGCTCAGCGGCATCGCGGTGATGGCGTCCCGGCGTCGTGAGCTGCTGGTCCGGTGGTGCGCGTGGGCGGCCGGCGTGCCCTTGGTGACCGCCGCGTTCTGGTGGGGGCGTCCGGGAATCGCCGTCCTCGCCATCGTGGTCGGGGTGGTCGCGGTGATGGAGTACGCCGTGCTGGCACGATTGGAGCGGCCCGACCGGACGGTGCTGGCCATGGGGGTGGCAGGCGTGGTGCTGGCCGCGTGGCTGTCGCCCGGACAGGTGCTCCGGGGGCTCGCTGTCGCGGCGCTCGCGTTGGCCGCGGTGCCGCTGTTGGGCGCCGATGCCGACCACGGCGGGCGCCGGCTCGGCGCCGGGCTGCTCGGGCTCGCCTGGCTGAGCGTGCTGGCCGGACTCGTGCCCCTCGGGGCAAGCGGGCTGGCGCTGTTCGTGGCGGTGTCGGTCGCCGACATCGTGGCCTTCTTCGCCGGTCGGCGGTTCGGCGGGCCTCGGCTGTCCGTTCTGTCGCCGGCCAAGCGGTGGAGCGGGACCCTGGCCGGAGCCGTGGCCGGGGTGGTCGTCCTCGCCCCGCTGTCCGCCCTGACCTGGCCGATGGCGGTCGCGGTGGCGGTCGGCGGCCCGGCCGGTGATCTCCTTGAATCCATGCTCAAGAGAAGCGCGCGGGTGAAGGACTCGGGTCGGTGGCTCGCCGGATCCGGCGGTCTGCTGGACCGTATCGACTCGCTGCTCATCGCGCTGGCCGTCCTGCTGATCCTGCGCTGACCCGCCACCGCTCCACGCGGTGGCGCAGACTACGTCATCCTGGACGCCAACGCCGCGCCCGGTGGGTGCCGGCAGCACATGGGGGACCGTCTCGCCGCACCTGTTCTCACCGGCCAGCACTCCTCGCCCCCCGGCCGGCTCATGCCCGCTCAGGGAGGCGAGGCCTACCCGGACGCCGCGCACGCGGTGGACTGCCCCCAGGGATCGCGGGGATGGAAGCGTTCGCGCCGGGCCGCCCGCCCGACGAACCCGCCCGAGGGCGGAACGGGCTTCCGGGTGCGCTCGGCGGACGCCGCATGCCGATCATGAGCGGATGCGCCGATGGGGGTAATGGGGCGGGCCATGAGTTTGTCGGGTGGGCCCGGCCGGGATTCGATGTACGCAGGATATGTCCGTTTTATCCAGGGAAAAAAGGGGGGCTTGATGGCTTCTCGCTCGGATACCACCACAGGCCGCTCGGATACCACCACGGGCCCCTCGGTATCCGCGCCCCGTGATGTGCGTGGGGCGTTGGCCGAGGCACCGCCGAACAGGCAGGTGGACATCCTGCTGGAGTGGCTGTTCCGGCAGGCGGCGGCGGTATGCGGGGAGCAAGCGGGAAGCCGGCCGGGCGAGGACACTCCCTGGCGTGCTCTGGGGGTGTTCCGGGACCGGGGCGAGCGCCTGCGCCGCGAGCTGGAGAAGGCGACGGGCGTCGTACTGCCGGCCACGTTGCTGTTCGACTACCCCACGCCGGGCAGTGTGGCGCGGTACGTGCGCGGCAGGCTTACCGGCGCGTCGCCCGATGACCGGGCGGTCGGGACCCGCCCGGTGGAATGGGGCGGCCCGGCTCCTGCGACGGAACCGGTGGCCATCATCGGCATGGCCTGCCGCTTCCCGGGTGACGCGCGTTCACCGGAGGAGCTGTGGACGCTGCTGGAGGAACAGCGGGACGCGGTGGGAGAACTCCCGGACGGCCGCGGATGGGACCTGCCGGGACTCACCGGTGCCCGGGCGAAGTCGTCTTCCGGGTTTCCCACCGGAGGCGGTTTCCTCCGCGACGCCGATCTGTTCGACCCGGCCTTCTTCGGTATGGGTCCACGGGAAGCGCTCGCGCTCGATCCGCAGCAGAGGCTGCTGCTGGAGACGTCCTGGGAGGCGTGCGAGCGGTACGGGATCGATCCCCGGTCCCTTCGCGGGAGCACGACCGGCGTGTTCACGGGGATCGCCTATCAGGACTACGGGCCACCGTGGCACGCCGCACCGGACGAGGTGGAAGGACTGCTGCTCACTGGCATGTTGAGCAGCGTCGCCTCCGGCCGCGTCGCCTACACCCTGGGCCTGGAGGGCCCCGCGGTGACGGTGGACACCGCGTGCTCCTCCTCCCTGGTGGCGCTGCATCTGGCGGCGCGTGCCCTGCGGACGGGCGAGTGCGACCTGGCCCTCGCCGGCGGCGCGACGGTCATGTGCACTCCTGGCGTGCTGAAACAGTTCAGCGGCAAGGGCGGGCTGTCGCGGGACGGCCGCTGCCGGGCCTTCTCGGCCGACGCGGATGGCACCGGTTTCGGTGAGGGGGCGGCCGTCGTCCTGCTGGAACGGCTGTCCGACGCCCGCCGCAACGGTCATCGGGTCCTCGCCCTGCTGCGGGGCAGCGCGGTGAACCAGGACGGCGCGAGCAACGGGCTGACGGCGCCCAACGGCCCGGCGCAGCAGCGGGTCATCGAGAGGGCCCTGGCCGACGCGGGACTGCGCGCCGCGGACATCGACGCCGTCGAGGCCCACGGCACCGGAACGGTGCTGGGAGACGCCATCGAACTGGGCGCGCTCCGCGCGGTGTACGGAGCGGGCCGGTCCCCCGGGCAGCCGCTGCGCCTGGGCTCGCTGAAGTCGAACATCGGGCATTCCCAGGCCGCCTCGGGGGTCGGCGGGGTCATCAAGATGGTGATGGCCATGGAGCACGGGCTGCTGCCGGCCACCCTGCATGCCGACGGCACGGCCCGTACCGGGGAGGAGTCTCGCGGCGGGGTGGCACTGCTCACGAAGTCCGTGCCGTGGCGCGGGGCCGCCCGGCCGCGGCGTGCCGGCGTGTCCGCCTTCGGGCTCAGCGGCACCAACGCCCACGTCGTCCTGGAGGGAGTACGGCCCGTCGGACAGCCCGTAACCGGGCGGCGCCACCGCGGCCACGACGGCGTCGTCCCCCTGGTCGTGTCGGCACGCACACCCGGTGCCTTGCGGGAACTGGCGGCCGCGCTGGGCAGGTACGTGTCGCGCCATCCCGGAGTGCCCCTGGCGGACATCGGGCGCTCACTGGCCGCCCGGACCCGCTTCGAGCACGGTGCCATCGCGCTGGCCCGCGACCGGGAGGACGCGGCGCGCCTGCTGGACGACCTGGCCGCCGGCCGGACGGCACCGGACCTGGTGCGGGGGCCGGTTGCCGGCGGTGCGCGGAAACTCGCCTTTCTCTTCACCGGACAGGGCGGTCAGCATCCCGGGATGGGCCGGGAGCTGAGCACCCGGTTCCCGGTGTTCGCGCGCACGCTGGACGAGGTCTGCCGGGGACTCGCCCCGCACCTGGGTTCGTGCCCGCGTGAGGTGATGTTCGCGGAGCGGGGGAGTGCGCCGGCCGCCCGGCTGGGCGGCACCGCGTGGGCTCAGGCGGCGTTGTTCGCCTTCGAGGTCTCCTTGTTCCGGCTGCTGGAGTCGTGGGGGGTGCGGCCTGACTTCGTTCTGGGGCATTCGGCCGGCGAGCCGGCCGCCGCGTACGCGGCCGGTCTGTGGTCCCTGGACGACGCCTGCCGGCTGGTCGCCGCCCGCGGGCGGTTGATGGAGGCATGCCGTGACGACGGCGCGATGACGGCCGTCCACGCACCGGTGCGGGAAGCCGAGGCGATCTGCGCGGCCGTCGGCGGGGACGTCGGGGTGGCCGCCGTCAACGGGCCGCTGGCCACCGTGGTGTCCGGCCAGGCGAAGGCGGTCACGCGCCTGGAGGACCTCTGCGGGCGCAGGGGCGTCCGGGTGGCCCGGCTGTCCGCCACCCGGGCCTTCCACTCCCCGCACATGGACGAGATGCTCGACGCGTTCCGCGATGTCGCCGAGAGCATCGGCTACCGCGTGCCGACCCTCCCCTTCGTCTCCACGCTCACCGGCACCACCGCGCACACCGAGCTCGGCTCACCGCGGTACTGGGTCCGGCAGGCCAGGGAGCCGGTCCGCTTCCTGGACGGGGTGCGCCACCTCCGCCGTGAAGGTGTGTCCGTGTTCCTGGAGCTGGGACCCGACGCCGTCCTGGCACCGCTCGCCGCGCACTGCCTGGCCGGGGACGCCGGCGAGGCGGTCACGGTGCCGGCGGCACGCGCGGGCCGGCCGGAGGAACGGACGCTGTTCGAGGCGCTCGCCCGCGTACACACGGCCGGCTCCCCCGTGGACTGGACGGCTGTGCACGCCGGGTTCCAAGGCCGGCAGGTGCCCCTTCCGGCCTACCCGTTCCAGCGCCGGCGCTACTGGCTGACCGCTCCGGATCTCCACACCGCGACCGGCCCCGCCGCGGGCGAGCCCGGCGACCACCGCTACCGCGTCGAGTGGAGGCCGCTTCCCGCCCCGCCCGCCCGGGCGGCGGCCACCGGTGGCTCCTGGTCGCTGCTGGTCCCCCACGACGACGAGGCGCGCCGCCTGGCGGACGGTCTCGCCGGCGTCCTCGCCGGCGACGGCGCCGACGCCACCGTGCTCACGCTGGACGCGTCCACGACGACACGCGCCGACATCGCGGCGCTGCTCACCCCGTACCCGGCCCAAGGGCGGCACCCGCACCAGCCGGTGCGCACCGTCGTCTCCCTCCTGGGCTGGGACACCTCCCCGCACCCCGGGCACCCGTCGGTGCCGGCCGGCTTGGCCGCGACGCTGGCCGCGCTACAGGCTCTGGCCGACCTGGACGGTCAGGGACGCTTGTGGTGCGTGACCCGCGGCGCGGTCCGCGCCCACGAGACCGACCCCGCCGGTGATCCGGTGCAGGCCATGCTCTGGGGGCTCGGCCGCACGGCCGCCCTGGAACGTCCCCGCCACTGGGGCGGCCTGGTCGATCTCCCCACCGGCACGGACCGGCGCGCCGTCACCCTGCTCGCCGGCACACTGGCGTCCGCGTACGGCGAGGACCAGCTCGCCGTACGCCCCGGCGGGCTGCTGGCCCGCCGTCTGGTGCGGGCCGAACCTCCCGGTGCGGCACGACCGCCGTGGCGACCGCGCGGCACGGTGCTGGTCACCGGCGGCACCGGTGCGCTCGGCGCGCGGGCGGCCCGCCGGCTGGCCCGCGACGGCGTGGAGCGCCTGGTCCTCACCAGCCGCCGGGGCCCGGCCGCACCCGGCGCGTCCGCCCTGCGCTCGGAGCTGACGGCCTCCGGGGTGCGCGTGGACATCGTGCCGTGCGACGTCTCCGACCGCGAGGCTCTCACCGAGCTGCTCGGCACCCTGGTACCGCCGACCACCGATCCGCCGCTCACCGCGGTCGTGCACGCCGCCGGAACCGCCGGAAGGAACGCCCCCCTCACCGACCTCCGGCTCACCGACCTCGGCGAAACGCTGTCCGCCAAGGCCACCGGCGCCGCGCACCTCCACGACCTGCTCGCCGGCGTCCCGCTCGACGCCTTCGTGCTGTTCTCCTCCGTCTCCGGGGTCTGGGGCAGCGGGGAGCAGGGGGCGTACGCGGCGGCCAACGCGTACCTCGACGCGCTCGCCGAGACGCGCGGCCGCCTGCGCCTACCGGCCACCTCCGTGGCCTGGGGCCCCTGGGACGGGGCCGGCATGGCAGCCGACCCGGCGGTGCGGGACCGGCTGCGCACCCGCGGGCTGCGGTCCCTGGCACCGCGGGCAGCGGTGAACGCCCTGTGGGATTGCGTCGCCGCGCGGGAGACCACCGTCACCGTCGCCGACGTCGACTGGGCCCGCTTCCTTCCCCTGTTCACCAGCGCCCGGCCCAGCCGCCTCTTCGACGACCTGCGGCGGGACCACCCGGCCGAGGCACCGGTGACCGGCGCGGACGTCCCGCCGGGCGTCGGCCCGGGACGCGAACGCGCGCCCCACCGGATCGAACAGCTACGCACGCTGCCCCCGCCGGAACGCGTCCCGGCGCTGCTGCGGACGGTCCGAGACGAGGCGGCGGCCGTACTCGGTCACGCATGCGCGGACGACATCGTCCCGGACCGCAGTCTCCTGGAGATGGGTTTCGACTCGGTCGCGTCCGTGGAACTCAGCCGGAAGCTCACCAAGGTGACGGGGCTGCCCCTGTCCCCCCAGGTGACGTTCGAGCAGTCGACTGCCCGGAAGATCGCCGAACACCTGGCCGGCCACCTCCCCGAGCACGACGGCACCGACCGGTCCGCACCGCAGGACCGGACGAGTCTGCGCCGGCTGTATCTGCGCGCCTACCGCACCGGCAGATTCGAGCAGGGCGCTGGACTCCTGCGCGCCGCGGCCGGTCTGCGCCCGGTGTTCCGCACGCCACGACCCCCCCGGCCCGCCGCGGCGCTGCGACTCGCCACCGGTCCGTCCGTCCCCGCCGTGGTCTGCTTGCCCTCGGTCTTCGCGCCGACCGGCCCCCGCACGTTCGCCCGGCTCGCCCGCCACGTCAACGGGCTGCGCGACCTCTACGCCCTGCCCCACCCGGGGTTCCGGGACGACGAGGCCCTGCCGGCGACGCTGGACGTGCTGGTGGAGGACCACGCCAGGACTCTGGCGCATCAGTTCGGCGATGCTCCCCTCGCGCTCAGCGGCTACTCGGCGGGGGGCTGGGTGGCACACGCCGTCGCGGCCCGCATGGAGGCCATCGGCGTCCGGCCGACGGCGGTGGTGCTGCTGGACACCGCCACGCCCGACGTGGAATGGGACCAGGAGGAGCACCAGAGGCGACTGGGGCAGCTGGCTCGCGACGACCACCTGGGCGCCCTGATGACGGAGGCCGAACTGTCCGCCCAGGCCGCCTACACGGACCTGCTCCGCACGTGGCGTCCGACCGACCTCACCGCGCCCCTGCTCCTGGTCCGGTCGGAAGGCGCCGGGCTGACCACCCGCTGGAAGAACGCGCGGGCGGACATCACCGTGCCCGGTGACCACTTCAGCATGATGCACCAATACGTCCAGGCCACCGCCGCGGCGCTGGACGAGGTCCTGCGCGCCGATCTGGGGTCCTCGTCCCGCGCCGAGCCGGCCTTCGCGGAGTGGTCACCGCTGTCGGACGAGGCGTGCGTGTCCCACTCGGCGGCCTCCGCGGAGGCCGCATTCACGGTGCCGACGACCACCGGGGCTGACAGGCGGAACCGCCGACACCATCCGGGGCGCTCCGGCACGGAGGTGTTCGACGTTCATGAGTGACGACGGCACCCATCGATCCGGGGCGCGGCAGGCGGGTGGGCCGCGCCGATCCCCGTGGCGGGCGAGGGCGACCGGAGGGCGTTCGCCGAGGGAGATCGTTCCGTCGTCCACCACGCCGGGGCGGGTACCACCGGGGCCGGACTGCGGGCCGGCGTGCCCGCCGTGCCCGTTCCCGTCATGGCCGACCAGCCGTTCTGGGCATCCCGGCTGTGCGAGCTGGGAGTCGCCCCGCGGCCCGTGCCGTTCCAGGATCTCACCGCCGAAGCCCTCGGCGACGCGATCACCGCCTGCCTCTGCGAGCCGGCCCACCGCCGCCGCGCCGCCGAACTCGCCCGCGGCATCGCCGCGGAGGACGGCACCGCCTCACTGCTCGCCCACATCGGCTCAGCAAACACCGGGTGAAGCCACGTCACCGTGCTGCCGTACCAGGCCGCCCCGAGGCACACGGCACACGGACGCGCGGAGCCTGCTGATCGCCGCCACGGCGCCGCTCTACCACCAGCTGGTGCTCCTGCGCACCGATCCCGACCCGCACCTTCCGGAACGCGCCGCGCAGGCGGCAGCCCTGGCGGCTGCCGCGGCGCCTTCTCCGTCCGCCGGGAAGAGCCGGGAAGAGGGCGTGTGCGCGAGGCAGCGCGAGATCTCCTCCGCCGGGGCCGCCGATGCGCAGCTCCTGGAGAAGCTGCTCCAGGTCCGCATGGCCGTCGAGGCGCACGGCGCCCGGCCGCGCCGCGCGGCGCCGTACGGACCTGGCCACCGGAAGAGCGAACGACCGGCGCGCTCCTCCACCACACCCGTGACCGGCGACTTCAAGTCGAGAACGCCATCCTGAGCGCCCTCGCGGACCAGCGACCTGGCGTGCTGGGGCCCCGGCCTCAGCGTGCGGCGGTGCGGAACCAATCGATCGTCCGGCTAAGCCCTTCCTCCAGCGACACCGTCGGCGACCAGCCAAGCAATTCGCCCGCCAGAGAGATGTCCGGCCTGCGACGGACCGGGTCGTCCTGCATGGCCGGGCAGTAGGTGACGTCGGCATGCACCTTTGTCAACTTCGCCACCGTGCGCGCGAGTTCCAAAATGGTGACCTCTGCCGGGTTCCCCAGGTTGATGGGGCCTGGGTGCTCCGATTCGAGCGCGAGCACGAGGCCGGCTATCAGGTCGTCCACGTAGCAGAAGGAGCGTGTCTGTCCGCCGGTGCCGTTGACCGTGAGGCGCTCCCCCTTCAGGGCCTGTGTGACAAAGGTCGGGACAGCCCGGCCGTCATCCGTGCGCATCCGGGGGCCGTAGGTGTTGAAGATGCGGACGATCGACGTCGACACCCCGAAGTGACGAAGGTAGGTCATGGTGGCGGCTTCACCGAAGCGCTTGCCTTCGTCGTACACGGAACGCGGGCCTGTGGGATTCACCCGGCCCCAGTAGTCCTCCGACTGGGGATGAACCTCCGGATCCCCGTACGTTTCGCTCGTCGAGGCGTACAGGAGTCTCGCCCCCTTCTCCTGCGCGAGGGCGAGAGCGTTGAGAGTGCCGAGGGACCCCGCTTTCAGCGTCTCCAGCGGAATTCGCAGGTAGTCCTGCGGACTTGCCGGGCAGGCGAGGTGCGCTACCGCGGTGACCGGGCCCTCACACCAGACCTTCTCCGTGACGTCCATCTCCAGCAGCGTGAAACGCGGGTTCTCGAGGCACAGCGCCAGATTGGCCTGGGAGCCGGTGACGAAATTGTCGATACACGTCACGTTGTATCCGCGGTCCAGGAGCCGCTCGCAGAGGTGAGATCCGAGGAACCCCGCTCCGCCGGTCACGACGACGTGGCGACGGTCTCCATCAAGTTCAAGCGTCGACAAAGGCACAGAACCGTCCCGTCCGATGTGGGATTGAGGTAAACGATGAATCACAGTGCAGGTGCAAGGTCTTCCAGCCGCTGACCGGCCACATGGGTCGGGAGGATGTCGAAGGGATTGCCCTCGACTTCCAGCTCGACCAGCCGCGTGAATCCGTCCAGCCATCGGGGTAGAGAGGTCAGGGACGCATGGGCGATCTTCAACCACACGAGGTCGTTCAGCTCGCCGAGGCACTCGGGCAGCCTGTGCAGCGGATTGGAGCTGAGCCCCAGCCAGGTGAGGCCCCTCAGCCGCGAGAAGTCCGGTGAAAGGGTGCTCAGGCGGTTCCCGCGCAGGTCGAGCCGCGTGAGACAGCGCAGCCTCGGCAAGGACCCGGGGATGTCCCGGAGCAGATTGTCGCTGACGTCCAGGCAGGTGAGCGAGCGCAGTGAACCGAGCCGCTCGGGAAGGGCGGAGATCTGGTTGCCTCCGAGGTCCAGGCGCCGGAGCTCACTCAAGCCACACAGTGCTTCCGGGAACGTCCGCAGCTCGTTTCCGCTGACGACCAGCTTGGTCAGCCCGTCGAGACGACCGAGCCACTCGGGCAGCTCGCGCACGTGGTTGTTGGCCAGCTGGACGACTGAGAGGCGCGACAGCTCGCGCAAGCTGTCCGGAACCTCGGTCAAGCGGTTACCGCCGAAGTCGACAACCGACAGCTCCACAGCCTCCGCCAGACCGCCGGCGATGCCGCTCAGCCGGTTGCGGTGCAGGTCGAGTGAGGTCAGTCGAGGGAGGCGAAGGCCGTCCTCCGGAATGTCACTGATCCTGTTCGCTGCGAGTCTCAGCCGGACCAGGGACGGCAGCGCGGTGAGCTGCGGAGGCAGTTCGGTCAGTTCATTACAGCTCAGATCCACGAGGGTCAACCGCTTCAGGTGGCGGGCTGACTCCGGCAACCGGGTGAGCCGGTTGCCGGCGCCCTCCAGCCAGGTCAGCGACCCCAGCTCGCCGAGCCAGTCGGGCAGTTCGGTGAGGTGGTTGTCCGCGACGTCCAGCCAGGACAGCTCCCGCAGAGCGCGGACCTCCTCCGGGAGGCTGCTCAGCCCCAACCCGGACAGGTCGAGAGCACCGGAGTCCGCCGCGCGCTCGATCCGCTCATGGATCAGTATGTGAGAGTCCATGCCCACCCCTCCGCCTCGTCGGCGATCTCGTCCCAGAGCGGGTGATCGGCGTAGTTACGGCCGCACGGCGCGGTTCTCAGGCCCCGGTCGTCGACGTCGATCCGTCCCTCATGCGCCTCCAGGTGGGCCAACGCGGCTTTCGCCTCCCTGATCAGGGCGTAGTGCTCCACCGGCCAACGTCCCCGGCTCAGTGAGTCCACCCGGTGCCGCATGCGCCGCACCACCGATTCGGTCCACTTGAAGTGGTGGACTTGAATGAAGCCTTCCGCCCGGGGCAGCCCGTGTCCGCCTACGGTTCCGTGATGTCCGACCAACAGTTCGACCCGTCCTCGTGCCACCCCCGTCTTGAGCGGGAGCGCCTTGGAGATGCCCGCACTGACCGCGCCGGCGAGCGGATAGCGCTGCCAGAGCGGTGTCGCATCCACCTCCAGCAGTTCGCCGCCGGCCCCGACCCGGTCCAGGAAGCAGCCGTTCACATGGTCGGCTCCTGCGCGCTCGCATTTTTCCAGGAGTTCATGGAGGGGATGGCTGTAGACATGGAATTCATCGACGTCCGCCACGACATACCAGTCATCCGGCCGACGGCTCATAGCATACGCCTTCAGCTTCTGGTTCAACCTGTCGCGCCAGGGCCCGAAATGCGAGTGCAGGGGCTCTACACCGACCGCCCGGCATGCGTCGCGCAAATGAACGTAGCCATCGTCCGACGGGGCCTCAGCATGGCAGATGAGTCGGAAGGAATCCACACCCACGCTTCGGTAGTGCTCGACGAAGTGGGGCAGCAGGGCGGCGTCCTGGGATCCTACGACGCTGACCACGTGCACAGGTGATGTCCTGGCCATAAGGAATCCCCCTTATTCTCACCGGTGGATGATTGGATAGAAACTTGCCGGCCACGTGAGGCCTCGGTCGGTGGATGTCATCCGCGCGCATGTGTGCTCGCGGATCCGGCTCCTTGCATTGATTCGGAGCAGCGTTCCACTCGTCGTCTCTACCGGTTCAGGAGGACGTACCTTTCGCCAGGTCGGCAGCCTGCACGCGATCGTGGGCGATATGCGGGATGTTCACCCGGTTTGTAAGCTGCTGAGGTCGGCCAGCTCGGCGGTCTGTACCCTCGCCGCCCGTGCCGCGGAGGCGAAGGCGGCTTGCTTGCTCAGGCCGGCGCAAACGCACTGCTCCTCGGGATGCGCAGCGCCAACGCGTTGCCCAGCAGACAGACGTGAGCGCGCCGCCGAAAGGTTATTGAGTGCGGAGACGCCCAGAGGGGCGGCCTAAAGCACCTCCCCACGTGAATCCAGTCGATGGAGCGTCACAGTCCCGGATCTAGCGGTGCCGACAGCAACCCGCTGCGTTTAGGAACTGGCATCCGTACAGGGGGGACTGTCGAAGTATCGAAGCGCATCGAATGTGGCACAGCGACGGTAGGTCACGGGGCAGCCGACGTCAACGCATCAAGCGGCCGGCAATTATGATGAGCCTGGTTGGTGCGCGATAGTACCGTACGGAAACTAGGCGCCAGATGCTCCCGCTATGTCCAGTTCACCACCGAGTCGTCGCCCTCAGAGGATCTCCAAGACCATTAAAACCAGCCACCGATGGCTTGAATGTGACCCTCGACTCCTCTTGCGTCATGTCGAGTTCACGGACTAGCGTCTGGGAGTCGAAGCGCTTCGAAATCGGATTTCGATGACGACTGGGTGCATCGGCAATCCACCGGTATGCACCTGGTTCTCTGTCTGATCCTGAGGCTTCTGGTGTGGGCATCAAAGATTCGGGAATGTGCCCCAGGACGCGACGAGAAACTGGCGTGGCCGCTAGCCACAGCGAAAGCAGCCTCCTACGACTCCAGCCGACCACCCGAGGCAAGCGCACACATCGCACAATCAGGTCGACACTTTGTTCTGAGCCTGCATAAAGTCAACTCAGATAGCGATCTCTAACAGGTATATGCAGCCTACTGTGATAACAATAGGCAAGAGCGACCGTTAGGAGAGTCAGTTGCCTGACACGCTTGTTGTGACGTCACCGCATTATCACGCCTATACGGCTGGCAACGTCGATGTTTCGCTGCTGTTCGGCGAGCTGGAGAAGAATATCGACGGCGTAAGCGTTGCTCCATTCTCGCTGGACTCCGCCGCGGCTGGTGCCTATGACGTTATTCACGTGCACTGGCCAGAATGGGTCATAACTCGAGACCGCGGGACTCTCGCCGCACGCCGGAGCGCGCGGGCGGTGCTGAGCGCCCTGACGAGTGCGCGGCGGCGCGGCACGAGGCTGGTCTGGGATGCGAACAACGTCCGCCCGCACGAGCCGATCTGCGGTGAGGTCACCGCGAGCTTTCTTCGAGACTTCTCTCAGATCTGTGACTTGCTTCTCGTGAGCAATGGCTCTCTGGCTGACGAATTCATCGACGAGTATCCTGCACTGATATCGACCAGACGCGTGCATCTCGGAAATATGAATTATGTGGGAGCCTATCCGTCCGAGGGAATCGATAGACGTTCCGCAAGAGCCCGACTCGGACTCCCTCCGGATAAACGGATTGCGCTCGCGTTCGGTGTGGTGCGGAGATACAAGAACCTCCCGAGTCTGATGACTACTTTTCGAAGGTTCAGCTTGGCGACGAGCGAGAAAGTGCACCTTGTCGTGGCCGGAAATGTCACCGACATCGCGCTTCGCCGCGAAATCGAGGAAGTTGCCGCGCTCGCTCCAGACCTCTTCACCCTCGATCTCCGAAGTATCCCGGATGAACTCGTTGCGGTCTATTTCCGGGCGGCGGACGTTGTATTGATCGCGACCAGCCAATCCGTGAAGTCGGGCGTTTCGGGACTGGCGATGACGCTGGGCACACCAGTGTGGATGCCGCGGCGCGGGGCGGCGATCGACTACGCGGACGAGGTGGGAAGGCCGGCTCTCAATCTCTACGAGGGCGGGATGACGGAAGGGATAATGCGTGAGGCGTTCAGCCTGGTTTCGCCCGAGCCGCTTCCCACGCCGACCGCGCTCCTTGACGGGCGCCTTGGAGAGCCCTGGCGTAGCTATGCCACGCGCGTGCTCGCAGCTTACCGGTCGTTGTTCGAATGAGCGTTACCGGAGATTTCGTGAAGACCTTACCGACCGGGGCGAACGGCTTTCCGGTAACAACGAACAGCGAATGCCGACGACGGAAAAGTCCGCGCGTCTTCTTGGCCTCAGCGCGACGGTCCCGCTCACCGAAATCCTAGACGAGGTGATCCCGTGGGTCAGAGCAGCTTGAGAGAAGGGGAGCCTATGAAGCAGACGACCGTTTCACCGTCGTTCCGGAGAGTTGACGTGCCCTCAGGGTTCGGACGTGTGGTCGTGATCGGTGGTTGCGGAGCGATCGGCGCCGACTTCGTGACGGCAATTGCACCCTTCTTCGATATCAGCGTGATCGACCGGGACGTCGAACAGGTTACTTTGTGGCGCGATCGATGGGCCCAGCGTCCTGCGCTGAACGTGAAGGACGTGTCGTGCTCCTACGAATCCGTTCGGGGGTCGGACGTGGTGGTTATCACGATCGGCACCGAGGGCCCCGAGGGCGTGACCCGTGGCAGTCTCTTCGAGCTCGTCGAACAGATCGCTTCGCTCCTGACCGATTCGCAGCTCGTGGTCCTTCGCACCACAGCTGATCCGGGTACGACACGTAGGCTGACGTCGATCCTCGATACGATCGCACCCTCGGAGTTGGACGTCGTGGTAGCCCCCGAGCGTTCGCTTGAGGGAGCGGTAGAGCGAGAACTGTTCTCGATTCCGCAACTACTGGGCGGCCCGGCACGGGCGGTCGACCGGGCGGAGCAGTTCTTCAACACGATGGGGATCGACGTTATTCGTCTCCCCGACTGGGAGTCAGCGGAACTAGCGAAGCTGATCTGCAATGGATACCGATACATGAGCTTTCAGCTCGCGAATCACTTCGAAATGCTCGCATCGGAATACGACTGTTCATACGAGGTCATCCGACGAGCGGTGCGGCAGGACTATCCACGCACGTATGGCCTGAGCGCGGCCGGTTTCGTCGGCGGCCCGTGCCTCCCGAAGGACACACGGATGCTCTCGGACGCGACCCCTGACGGGATGCTGGATCTGGCTGCTACGGCCACCGCGATATCGGACGAGTACGAGGCGTGGGTCGCCGACCGGATCGAACGTCGGTTCACGGGCCTCCGCGAACGGACGATCGGGGTTCTCGGGATGGGTTTCAAGGCCAGATCGCAGGACCGGCGGGCCTCCCGCTCCATCTGGTTAGCCGAGCGTTTAGCAGCCGGCGGGGCGACCATCGTCGAGCTTGACGACGTCGAACAGGCTCGCACCATCCCGATGGATTGTCTTGTGGACGTCTTCGGCATGACGGAGACGGGTTACCTGCCGACTACGCGTGCCGGTACACCTGCGGCCGTATATGTCGTAGGGGTCGGTTGGCGTTCAGACCCGGGATCGCGTCATGAGTGACGTGCCTGTGTTCGAACGTCTCCTCGCGGCGATGCGAGAGCGTGGAGATGCGCCGGCGCTCGACGATGGGCGGGAGACTCTCTCGTACCTGACCGTGGCGTCGATGATCGACACCTGCCGTGCCGCCGTCGCCAAGGCTGGGCTGGTCGATGGCGACCGGGTTTCCGTGGTCATCCGCCAACGGTGCTCGGACGTTGTCAATCTGCTGGCCGTGATGGCGGCCGGCGCGGTCGCCGTCCCCTGCGACTCCGTGTGGCCGGATCACCGCCGCTCCGTGACGGAGAACGACGCTGACGTGCGTATGCGGCTCGACGGGGAGACGCGCATCGCCTTGAACAAGCCGAGCTCGTCGGCCCGGCCGAAGCGGGACCCGAGGACCGGTTCCCTGGCGCTCCTGATGTATACGTCGGGCTCCACTGCAAAGCCCAGGGGCGTCATGATCCAGGCGGATCAGGTCGAGTTCTGCACCGAACGTATCGGCGAGCGGTTGGCCTACACCACGACGGACCGGATCGCATGCCCGATCCGACTTTCGTTCGATTACGGTTTGTATCAGATTTTCCTGGCATTCTCGACGGGGGCCACCTTGGTCCTATGCGACGCGACCGACCCCTTCGGGTGGTTGCGAGGCGCCATTCGCCACGCCAGTCCGACGGTGCTTGTGCTCACGCCGTCGATGGCCCGCGCTGCCGTGTCGAAGTGGCACCGGTCCGGGGAGGACGATCGCGTACGCCTCGTCACGTTCACCGGAGAATCGGTGGATCACCGAGTACTCGCCGGGATAGCAGGTGCCTTCCCTCGTGCCTCGATCGTGCTCATGTACGGGGTAACCGAGTGTAAACGAGTCTCGATTTCCGAACCTGACGAATGGAGATGCGACCCCACCAGCGTCGGTCGACCCTTGAGAGGTACTTCCGTCGTCATCCGCGACCAACATGGTGATCAACTCCCCGTCGGCGAGGTAGGGGAGATCCATGTTCGCGGTCCGAATCTTTCGACCGGCTACTGGCGGGATCCCGAACTCACAGAGCGGAAGTTCCCCGTGTACTCGGGGCGGCGAGAGCTCGCCACAGAAGACCTCGGGTACATCGATTCTTCCGGTCGCTTGCACATCGTTGGTCGTATGGGCGACACATACAAGGAGCGAGGGCAACGCGTGTCGGTGCAGGAGGTGGAAGCCGCGGCGCTGAGCTGCGACGGCGTCAAAGGGGTGGTCTGCGTCCCGCCGCGGGCCGGCACGAAGTCAACGCTGTTCGTGTCAGCGGACGAACGAGTCACCCAGCACGATCTCCTCGTGAGGCTCGGCCACATACTGGGCACGGACCGTGTCCCTCGTCGAATCGCCCGGATCGACGAACTGCCCCTGACGCCAAACGGTAAAGCGGACAGGGTACGGCTCCGGAAGTTCGCCAGCGAGGGCACGGGAAGCGCATGGTGACGCCAGGGTCGTCGTGGGGTCAGGCGCGGCAGCCGGCCCGCATCCGTCAACTGGTGCCTGCGGGGGACGCCGTGCCTGGTGCTCCGGACCCTCGGGTGGGCGGACCCGCGGCCGGGGCCAGCCTCGGGCGCTCCCTGATCACCCAGGCAGGGCTGCTCGGCTCCGACCCCCCGCCGGAAACCGGCTCGGCAGGTGGGACCGCAGAGCAGGACCGCTGCGGCCGAACCCTGAGGCTGGACGTACGGGCCAACGCCTCGGAACCAGCCCGGGATCCAGGGGCCGGCAGATTCACCGTCCGATCCCTGAAGACCGCGGAGCGGAAGCGAGCGTTCGCCGTGGTGTTCACCAGGAGCGTCCCGAGGTGGAGAGGGGGCATCCCGCGTACCGCGAAAGCGCGGATCCAGGCAGACACGTCCGGGCAACCGACCCTCACGGGCCTGTTGGCCGCCTACGGCGGGGCAATGACATGAACGACTGCGGACCTCCAGAAGTCATAGACGCGGCAACCGGCGATCGAGCGTCATGGGGGGACCTCATGCGCGAGGCGAGCAAGCGTCTCGCCGAATGGCGCGGTGCCGACGTGAGTGGTGCGCCCACCCTCGTGGTGACGCCACGTCGAGGCATCCCGGGAATCGTCGACCTGCTGGCCGCCTACCAACACGACGGTCATGCCGCAGTGGTGCCGGCCCAGTACCACACACCCCCGTCCTGGGGGCCGGACGTACCCACGAGCCCGCCGATTTCGACCGGCACCATCTCAGTACAGAACGGAGAACCGGGCCGGCCGCGCCACGAGTTGCCATTCACTACCTTCACGTCGCACCTTTCGGGGAGACGGCTGTTCGCGGCGAGCGGTGGCAGCACAGGAACCCACCGGGTCGGCGAGGTCCCGGTCGGGAAACTCAACCCGTTGCCGGCCGCGTATCAAATGACTGGTCTAGGGCGGAACTCCCGCATGTACGTGGGCGGGCCGTGGTCACACTCGGCGTTCGTCTGGGCTTTCTATTCCGCTCTCGAGTCGGGAATCACGGCAATCGTCGCCAGCCGGTTCCGGCCACGACACGTCGCGCGCGCCCTCGATGATCTGAGTGCGGATTGGTCCCTGCTGCCGCCCACCGAGTTCCACGCACTCGCCTCCGTCATCCGGCAGGACGCGTGGAAACCCCGAAGCCTTCGAACCGTGGTGACGACGGGCGGGCCGACGCGCCCGGCCGCACGCGACACCTGGTACGGCGCACTGGCACCTGAACGGGTGTTTGACATGTTCGCCACAACCGAGGGTATCGGCGTGCTCCTCGCGAACGGAGTGGAACAACTGGAGCGCCCGGGTACGTCGGGCCGTCCAGTCTGGGCCAAGGTACAGATCCGGGACAGCCGAAACCGAGTCCTCGACCGTCCGGGCGAGGTCGGTGAACTCTTCATGAGATCGCTCTCCCGAGCCTCCGCAGAGGCCGTGCCCTTCAGAAGCGCGGGAGACAGAGCCCGAATTGACGAGGACGGCTATGTCTTCCTGATGGGACGAACCGACGACGAGGTCGTGATCGAAGGACAGAACGTAAACCTCCACGAACTCGCACGCGCGATCGAGCGCGCGACGAATGTGGAGGAAGCAGTCGCCATCGAGACCTCTTCTGATGGCGGGCAGAGCCCTCAACTGGGTGTTGTAGTCGTCAGCGACGAGACGGGCGTCGACGAGTTGCGACGCCGCGCGGGACCTGTGATCAGTGAACTGTTCGGACCGCTGGCCATTCCACGGCGATGGCTTGCCGTACGGGCACTGCCCACCACCCCGAACGGCAAAGTCGATCGCCGCAAGTTGAGGCAGTTGCTCGACAGGACGAGTGCACGAAGCCGACGAGGGAGAAGCAATGAAAGCACGGATCATGCATGCGAAGGCACTTGACAGTGCCGCCGTCGGAGAGTTGATCCGCGACACTTGGAACGACGAGGGACAGCGTCTGTCGCGCCCGCTCCTGTTCGAGAACGTCAGGCACCGGGGAACGCCGGAGGAATGGCTGCCCCGCATCTGCGAGACGGCCGGCATCCACACAGTCGAATACATTGGTGGCAACTCACCACGGACGAAGGTCGCCGACACCGTCTACACCTCGACCGAATATCCGCAGAAGGAAACACTGAGCCTGCACCAGGAGCTCGCCTACGAGACCCAGGTTCCGGAAATTCTTTTATTCGTCTGCGTCAATCCCCCGTCCGTGGGAGGAGAAACGCCCGTTTGCGATGCCGGGGAGCTGCTCTCCGAGCTTCCCGACTCACTCACCAAGCGCTTCGAGAAGCTCGGCGTACGGTACCGACAGCTCCTCCCAGCCGACGAGCGTCGTCCTGGGAAGACCTGGATGGCGCAGTTCCAAACAGAGTCCCGATCCGAATGCGAGAAGTACCTCGACGAGCGATCGCTGCGCTACTGGTGGGAGCCCGACGGAGCCCTCCGCATTGACAGGGACCGGAAAGCCGTTCGCCCCCACCCCCGTACCGGCCAGCCGCTCTGGTTCAACCAGGCCGATCAATGGGACATCGGCATGAGCATGAATCAGCGACAGCTATCTGTCTTCACGAGGATGTTCGGGCCCGACGCCGCCCCGCACTCTGTCACCTACATGGACGGCACCACCATCGATATAGACGACCTTCGATTGATCAAGCAGACCGCGATACGTCTCGCCGATAAACCGCGTTGGGAATGTGGCAACGTACTTGTCATCGATAACCGGCAACACATGCACGGCCGTATGCCGTTCGAAGGTGACCGACAAATCCTCGTCAGCATGGGTAATTTCGGAGGTGGAGAGTGAAGAGCTTGCCGTGGGATACGTTCAGCCGCCTCGTCGCGCAATTCCTGGTGAGACTGACCGGGGACATCGAACGTGACACGAACCTGGAGGAAGCAGGACTGGACTCACTGTCGTTGGTCGAGCTAGTCGCAGAGATCGAGACCCGGTTCGATGTCGAATTTCCGGTCGAGATGCTCAACTGGGACACCTTCGCGACGGCGGGAACTCTCTACGCCGCGACAGTGGCTCTACTCGATAATGAAAAAATCTCGTCGTGACCGAATCGGGTGACCCGCGGTTCGAGGCGGCAAACCGTCGATTCGTCAATCGCACCGTCATCACTTGCTCCGGCATCGGCGCATCCACGTGCCACGTCGTGGTGGGCCGGCTGTCGTGTGGCTCGGCCACGTCGCGATCGCGACGAAGCGAGCTCCGCGCCGAGTTGCTCCACATTGCGTTGCGCTGTCAGGGAGTTGCCGATCCGTGCTCTATTGGCGTCGAGCACGATGCCAATGGTGCGCCGGCGTTGTCATCGCCGCACATCGGATCCGTGTCCTTCTCCTATGACGGACGCTGGGCAGCTGTCGCGATCTCCCCGAACGAGGGCCGGATCGGCGTGGATATCCAGATGCCACGGAGGGTCTCGCTGACGGTGCTGCGGAAATTCGCGCCGGATCTGACCACGCGAACCAATGACAAGAGCACCTACGGCGAGTTCGCACGACGCTGGGCTTCGCGCGAGGCGGCAAGCAAAGCTGCCGGCACGGGGCTGCGCGGCGAACTTCTCACAACGGTCCTTCCCATCGCGCGATGCGGACGGGACTTCGGTGCGACCTACACGGTGCTCGATGAGTGGGCCTCTCCCGCGCTGTCACTGGCCCACAAAGACTAAGGAGGACCGTTGCTGAGATCCGGCCTGTGTATCTCTCGTTCCAGCTTTCAGGCGGCACCCTGGCCCTCTTCGGCCGTCGCGATGTTCTCTGTGCTGTTCGCTTGTGTTCCAAGCGCGCAGGTGCTCCTCATGGCTTCGCTGCTGCAACAACTCAGCGCCGACCGCGTTGATTCTGGCTCCGTGGCGGTGACCTTGGCGTTGATCGTCCTGCTCGTCGGGTTGATAGGTCCCCTTCGATCGGTTCGCGACTTCGTGGCGGAGATCGTGCAACTCGATACGTGCGCCGCCCTGCAAGCACGCCTCGCGGATCGGGCGTCGCAGCTGACGCCAGCCGAGATCGCCGCTGAGGACCTCGCCTCTCAAATCGAGGGTCACAGCCGAGCAGTTGTCGATTACATATCTCGCATGTACATAGACGCTTTGCTGGCCGCGGAAGCGATCTTTGGTGCCATCGGAATCGTTACAACGATGGCCAAATACAGCTGGATCGCGAGTGCTCTCACCGCCTTGAGTATCGTGCCGGCATTGGTGATCGGTCTCTATGTGAGCAAAGAAATGAAGAGTACGTGGCTTCGTCTGGGCCGCATCTACAGGCGCGAGCGCTACATCCGCGAAACGCTGAGCAGCCGTTCCGCGCTCCTGGAGCTCACCGCTTTCGGGACGATGACCCGCATCGGCCAACTCGAGAAGGAAGCGCAAGCTGAAATATGCGCCGTAAGAAAGGAGCCGATTCGCGCGGGGCTCCGGGCGACTGGGATTTCCGCGGGGGCGAGCGCAATTCTGTTCGGATTGGCCATCTTCAGTGTCTTCTCAAGTGTTGGCTTTGAACCGGCGGCAGTCGCTGCCGTGTACGGAGTGTTCGGCGCGGTGAACGCGGTCGCTCAGGGCGGGTCGCACATATCAACGATTATCCAGTACGTTCCGACGGTCGACGCTTTCGTAGAGTTTCTCGATCGACCGCAAGCCGAATCGAGCGCACCGGCATCCTGGGGGAACCCGGAGATCGATAAGATCGAAATGCGTGACGTGCACGTTTCGTACGGCGATGGCAAGTTTGCGGTCCAGGGGGCGACGCTGCACGTCTCCCGCGGAGAGATGATCGCGATAGTCGGGAAGAACGGCGCGGGGAAGACCACCCTCCTCAACGCATTGCTCGGGCTCGTTCCCATTGCCAAAGGGACTGTACTTGCGAATGACCGTCCGGTTCAGCCCGCGGCGCAGGAGTGGTGGCTGCGTGGGTTTGGCGCAATGGCACAGGACTACGGGAAATACGAGGTCACTGTGGAGGAGTCCGTGCGACTGGGACGTGCGGAAAGTGCTGACTCCCACGCTATTGACTCTGCCCTTCGCGCGGCGCGTGCTGCTGACTTCGTCGAGAAACTCCATGATCGTGAACAGACACAGCTCGGTGAGGTCTGGGGAGGAGCGGGTCTCTCAGGTGGTCAATGGCAGCGTTTGGCTCTCGCGCGTGTCTATCTGCGTGATGCGAACGTATGGATACTGGATGAGCCGTCCTCAGCGATAGATGCCGAGACTGAGGTGGAACTGTTCGAAGAACTCCGCCGTACGAGCGGAACGCGCTCGACTGTCATTGTGTCGCATCGGGCATGGACTCTCCGCCGCATGGATCGAATCTATGTCATGGACGAAGGGCGAATCGTTGAACAGGGCGGTTTCGATGAACTCGTGCAGCGGAACGGCGTCTTCGCACGCCTCTTCCGAGAACAGACGCTGAGTCTTTAGCGATACAGCGGAAAACAGTGAGGGATATCGGGTGGACAAACGAAGTGAACTGCATCGGGCCATCGAAGAGGTTTACGGACGGCCCCTGAAGGCGACCGATGATGTTTTTAGTCTCGGTGGATCGTCACTGCAGGCGCTACAACTGGTCGTCCAGTTCGAAGCCGTGCTCGGGGTCCCCGTCGACGTCGAACGGCTCATCACGGCCGAGACCATCTCGGAGTTGGTCGACGAACTGGCAGCTGACGCGCCCCCGATTCGAACGGAGTGAGCAGATCCTGATCCAGTACGCCGGCTGCCTGGTAGGTACCCCAGAAGCATCTCGGGGACGCGACCCGCTCCGTGTCAGGCTTCGCGCAGATGTTGCCGGACGCGTTGATGGGGACGGCGGGGGCGACCCAATCCGGCTCTGCGCTCGAGTCCGGTGACGGCCGGCGCGCCGCGTCCGCGAGATGTTGATTCCCTGCCACGGCCAACCGACCACATACATGTCAAGCGGGTGAGAACAATGCAGCCAGGCCCACCTTCCGGTGAGATCCGGTCGAGATGCTCTCGGTATCGCTCCGCTCTCGTGGCTCCGTCGACGGATCACGCCTGGGCGCTGGCGGACTTACTCCGGGTGCCGCGCGAGGAGGAGTGGCACCGGGTCCTCGACGACGGTGCCCGCGCCCTCGTGGTCTGTCGTGCGGGACGTTCCCTGGACGAAGTGGCCGCGGTCCTTCGGCTACTCGACGCAGCCGTGCCGATGGTGCTCGTCGACAGCCTGAACGGACGACAGAGCGAGCACGCGATCGAGACGCTCGGCGCAACGCACGTGTGGGAACGGGGCACGCTCCACCGCCGACAGGGACGCCGCGCGGCATCGGTTCATCGGGATCGCATGGTCACGCTCCCGACCGCCGGCTCCACCGGGCATCCGAAGTACGTCTCGCTGAGTGCCGAGAGCATCATGGGAAACGCTGCCTCGGTGGCCGCGAACCTGGGACTGAGGGACGACGACGTCGGCGTGACGACCTTGTCGTCAGCCTACTCATACGGGTTGTCGAACGTGCTCGCACACGCGCTTGCCGGCGCGACCATGGTGTGCCTCGACGACTCGATCGCGAGCGAGCGATTCTGGGAGACCGCTCGCGACGAAGGTGTAACGAGTCTTGCCTTCGCGGCCAGTTCTGCGCCTTTGGTGGTCACAGCACTACGACGCTCCATGATGCCGAGAACGTTGCGACGAGTCATGTTCGCAGGCGGAGGAGTCGACCGGCGTCTGGTGCCCGAGCTCTACCGTGAGACCGCCCGCGTCGGTGCTTCCCTGCATCTGATGTACGGACAAACAGAAGCCGGACCGCGCATTGCGATCAGCTCGTCCGATACCGAACAGAAGAACTGGGGCACCGTTGGCGGGGGAATCCATGGGGTGCGCATACGTGTGGTGAACTCAGATGGCGTGGAACAACAGGCTGGTCGGGAGGGCCGGATCCAAGTCGCGAGCCCTTACATCATGGCGGGCTACAGCCAAAGCTCCGGCGATCTGGCATCTCCACGGGATCTGATCGATTGGCTCGATACGGGCGACCGGGGCCGGCAGGATGTCGCCGGGCGGCTCTGGATCAGCGGCAGGGCAGACGAGATACGGAAGGTCTCAGGGTACCGGATCGACCTGGGCGACGTACGTCAAGAAGCCGAGAGCGTCTTCAGATGCTCCGCCGCGGCGCTCACCAGCCCGTATTTGGTGACCGTGTGCTTGGAGACAGCGGACCGACTTTCATCAAATGAGCCGCTAGTGACCAAACTCGCCGAGCGACTGAATCTTCCCGTCGAACTCATCCGCATCGTCACGGTCCAGAAGTTGCCGCGCGGGAGCAGCGGGAAGGTAGACCAGGTCGCCCTTGCAGAACACACGGGAGCCGTAGTGACCGGAACTGGGGAGGAAGATTGAACACGAACAGCCGGATACTGCTGACAGCCGAACCTTATGGTTTCGGCCCTTCGTCGAAGGCGCTCGCCATTGCGCGGGAGCTGACCGAGACTCATGCGGTCAGGGCCTACTTTACGGGAATCGGCACAGCGTACTCCGCCGCTACTCGGGAAGCGGGCCTATTCCGCGCCATCTCGACATCTGCACGGTACGACGCCGACGTGCTCACTGAGGAGGTGCGCGGACACGACCTGGTGATCTCCGTAATGGAGCCGTCACTTGCGCTTGCGGCGGCCGCCGAAGAGGTGCCGTGCCTGTATGTTGATTCGTTGTTCTGGATGTGGGACTGGCCCGACGAGATCGCAGACTTCCAGGGGCCCGAAGAGCAACTGATCCACCGGCTCACCGACGGTTCGCGGCAGCAGCGTCATGGCGCGCTGCGAGAAGCCGTCAATCTCCCGATGCACAAGGCACAGTATGTTGCGCACAGAGTGGCGACCCAGGTGTGCTACCAACGCTACGGCGGCGACGCGGAGCCAACGCGATCGAGAGCGCGCGATGCTTGCGCTGCAAAACCCATCGGAGCGATCATCGACCGCGTGCCGACGGCAAGGCGACTCCGCGGTGATTCACCTGCCCTGATAGTCAGTGTCAGTGGACTGTCGAACGAATTCACTAAAAAGTCATACGCGACAGGATGGGCGCAGTCTGTCATCGACACGATTGCCGATGCGATCAAGGGAACTGCTTTCGAGGGAAGTGGAACTCGTGTCGGCGGCAACGCTGACCTTCTCGGCACGCTGTCGGCCGGCGGCCGCCGATCACTGGAGATCAAACCGTGGCACAGCCACGAGGACTTCATGCTCGATCTGAGCCGGGCGGCCGTGTTTGCCGCACCACCCGGCATCACCTCCATCGCCGAATCATGGGCGGTCGGCGTGCCGTTCTTCGCACTCCCCATCCAACACTACGCACACGCGTCGATCTTGCAGCGTCTGCGCGGCAGCCACGCCGAAGCGTTCCCTGGAATCGACGTGGGCGCCACACCGGCAACTGGTGACCTGAGCGAGATGACCACGAACGTGCTCGACTCCGTCATCGCGGATCTGCGCGAGGGAGCGCGTGCGCGTACGGCAGCCGTCGATCACTTGCGGGAGTTTCTGGCCGGCCTCGCGGAGAACCGGGCAACGCTCATCGCGCGCCAGGACCTGCGGCTCTCCCAGCTGTTCGGAAGCGCCGACGGCGCCTCGGAGGCCGTGCGTGAAGCGCATCTGCTTTGCCGAGTGGCGTCACAGTGATGTCGCACGTCCGGTTCGGTGGGGCGCGTCGGACAGGGCTGGGCTACGGGTACCCCGCCGGCCGGCCTACCCGACGGCATGCCGGGTTCGGGGGGCGGCCCGGGGACCGGCCGCCGCCACCGAACCGCCGCGCCTCAACCCACCGGTCAGTTCCGGCGATCGTCCGACCGCCACAGCCAGCGGAGGGCATCGGGAAGCAGGACACCACCGTGGTTGGGGCTGTGGCCGCCGTCGCCCAGGACGAGGCGGAAGTCGTAGTCGGCTTCTGCCAGCGCGGCCGCGACGCGGAGGTTGTTGGCGAGCCAGTTTCGCTCGGGCTCGTTCCAGCGCAGGTCACGGTGGCCGGCTTGCAGGAAGATGCGCAGCGGCTTGCGAGGGACCCGAGGGATGAGGTCGGGGTAGGGGTTGCCGCCTGGCATCTGCGTGAAGCTGGACAAGTAGCCGATCACCCGGCGGAATTTGTCCGGACGCAGCCACGCCGCGGTAAAGGCGCAGTTGCCGCCGCTACTGCCACCGCAGATGCCCCACCGGTCGGGGTCTTCGGCGATCGAATAGCGCTTCGTGACCTCAGGGATGATCTCTGTCAGAAGAAAGTTGACGTACCGGTCATCGAAGGCGTCGTACTCGGTATTGCGGTTCTTCGGATTCTCAGCATCTGGGAAGACACCCGGGTCGACGAACACGCCGATGGTGACCGGGATGTCACCGCGGTGGATGAGATTGTCCAGCACGATCGCGCCGCGGACCTCCCCTTCGGGGTCCAGGTACCACCATCCGTCCTGGAACACCATCAGCGACGCCGGCTCCGAGGGGTCGTACTGTGCGGGCACATGCACCCAGAACTTCCGTAACGTTCCCGGGTAGATAGCGCTGTCAGTCCATTCGAACTCGATTGTCTCCCCGGCGGGTACACCAGGCTGCACGACGGAGTCGGGTCCATGGGCATAGCGGACGTCTGATTGATGAATAGGAAGAGGCTGGTAAGGCATCTCGGTCGCCATGCGGGCCATCCTAGGAGAGATCACGAACGGCCTCAACGGGTGTATGACACCGCTTGACTTCTCGGCACGTCACAACAAGGGCTCCGGCGAGGCGGATTCAGCCCGTGACCTGGGGATCAGTGTCCGGCCGGCGTCGCGCCCTTGTCCCGACCGGCGGGGAGCTACCCGACGGTGCGGGAGACGCGTCTCGTCCGAGTCGGCTCTATGTGCGGGAACTTGGATCTCTGACATCACGTGGAGGATCGCGTTGACGACGTCCCGCAAACCACCTTGGCCGGCCGCCCGTTGGTCTGCGGTCGAGTCGAGCCTTGCTCCAGGCCGTCAAGTCGGCTCGGTCAGGTCCCATCGGGCGTCGGACGGGTCGCTGGCGTACCGCTTGCGCTCACTCACGGCGCGACGTGATCACGAGCGAGGCGGTGAGCTCGGTTCCGCCGTTCACTGGGTGATTCCACGGCAACTTCAAACCAAACGGACTTCGAGTTAGAGAAGCCAACGAGACGGACGGCCGGCATCCGCCCTTCAGAGCGCCATTCGCCGCCTATGAAGCCTCTTGAATCAGGACGGGGCGAGCGTCGCATAGTGGGCTTGACCTGCCTGAGCGCCCTCTGAGAGTTCGTCCACTCAAATCAGAGCTTCAAAACAGCCCTGCGTGAACCGGGCCGATCAACTTCACACAAGGACCCTGGCAGGTCTCTTCCCTTTCAGTCGTCCAGCTGTGATAATCAGAAACAAGGGAAAGCGCTTGCCGTGCGGTGACCGAAACCACAGGGTGGCATGTGACCAGCTCACACTGCGCCGCCGATCGCCGACATTCATCAGTACCCAGTGGGAGGGCGTGGCATGGCTGTCACGAAGGCTGAACGAATGACCTGGGGCCAGGAGGAGATGTGGACCCTGTGGCAGGGTTATCCCTTTGCCCCTGAGTTGCTGCTGTCCAGAGTGGAACTTTTCAACAGCACGGTGGCAGTCAAAAGCCTCGTCGAAGCCCTGGACTTCGTCCGATGGCGGCACGAGGGTCTGCGAACGGTCTATGGCCTCTCCCCTCTGGGCGAGCCAACGCAGTACGTGCGAAACGATCCGTCGCCGGCAGTCGAGATCGTCCCCGTGGCCGATGATGAAGTGGAAAACGAGGCGGCACGCCAGACGGAACGACTAAAGGCGGATTTGTTCTCTCTCACGGAAGAGGCCCCATTCCGAGCGGTCATCGTGACTACACCGACCAGAGGACATGCGCTGGTCTTGGCCATGCACCACATCACCGCCGATCACAACGCAATCCAGTTGCTCATCACGGAGATAAAGGAGTTTTTGGCGGGCAGGGCCGCCCGTCTGCCCGCGGCCTATCAGCCGACCGATCTGGCAGTCGAGGAGCGTTCCTCTGCCGGGCAGCAACGTAGCGAGCGTTCGCTGGAACGGGCCGCCCGGATTTTCGCGCAGGGACCGCAGGCTGTCTTCCCGGGAACCATGGTGGAGACGGAGCCCAGATACCTAGAGGCGTCGCTGTTCTCCCACAGAGCCTTTGACTGTGCCGATCGCGTCGCACGCCGTATGCGGATATGGCAGCCATCGCTCTGGCTGGCCATCTTCACGGTAGTCCTTTCTGCGGCCTCCGGCCAGCGTCGATGCCTGTTCGAAATAATTGTTTCTAATCGTATCGAAAGGCGCAGACTTGGAATTGTAGGGCATCTTAGCTCGACGTCTCCCGTGCTCCTGGACCTGTCAGCAGGGCGAAGCTTTCGTGAACTCGCGGCAGAGGTTATGGGGGCGTCTCTCGACGTCGTCAAGTACGGCGACTCCTCCCGTTTGCAGTACTGGGATATGAAGGAGACCCAGATGCGGCAGCGAGGACTCGAATACCGCAATCAGGTGACGTTCAACTACGTTCAGGAGCCGAACGCGAAGGCCCGCTCCGAAGCTCCTCGCGTGATTCGTAGCAGGACCCTCGCAGGTTGCCGCGGTCTTGATTTCTACGTGGATCCAGGGAGTTCAGAGGTCTTTGTCAGGACCGACCGACTCTTAGCCGGCGACCCGCAGGATTTTCTTGAAGAAATAGAGCGGGTACTCGAATGCCTGGTGGAAGGCGACGTGGACGCGGACACCGTAGCCGCGGAGCATCTCTCGACACTGAACTTCGAGAAGCCCTCCGGAATTACGATGCGCCAGGGCAACTGGGTGAGGCGTGATCTGGTACGCACTGTGCTCTGCGAGCATCCGGCGGTCGTCTCGGTGGACCTCGGAGACAGTGATCGAGGACCGTCCGGACTGAGGGCGCGGATCCTTGTGAACAAAAGAGACGTAACAGAAGAAGACTTGCGTCGGTACATGGCGGATCGCATAAAAGAAGATCCCGCTCTGGTAGTGCCGGACATCGCGGTTGCCGCGGAGCTGTGAGTCGCCTCCTGCCCCGGCTGGCCGGCGGGTGGGGTGGCGGGAACCGGGCTCACCCGGACCGGGAGGCGCTGATGGGTAGAAGCTTCACCAGACAGTCGGCCGGCCCGAGGGGGACGCTCGACATGGAGGGGAGGGCGGCAAGGCCGAGCGCTCCGACAGGACCGCCGCACTACCCAACGCCCGCACCGTGACCGCTGGTTGATCGCCTACACCACAAGAAGGGGCGACCCCACCCCGTAGGTTTCAGCTTCTACCAGTAACTCCGCACCCACGTGAGCGGCCGGAACGCGGTGATGGCCACCGTGACACTCGCCTCGTCCCGGCTCTCGTGCTTCTCCCGGTGGCACAGCGCCACATCGCCACCGGTGTGACCGGCGGAGCAGTCAAGTGCCCCGCCCTCTGAGTGACTTCGGAGAAAGGCAGACCACCACTGTGACGACGTTTTCCGCACCGTCCCCGTCCCCGGTCCATGTGACCGTGTGGGGTGAGAACCGCCACGAGAAGCTCCATGAGCACGTGGCCGAGATCTACCCACAGGGCATGCACACCACGATTGCCGAGGGCATCAAGGAGAACCTCGGTGACGCCTGCGCCATTCGCACGGCGACGCTGGACGACCCCGAGCACGGCCTGACCGAGGAGGTGCTCGCCGGGACCGACGTCCTCACCTGGTGGGGACACATGGCCCACGCCGAGGTGTCCGACGAGGTCGTGGAACGAGTACACCGGCACGTGCTGGCGGGCATGGGCCTGATAGTGCTGCACTCCGGCCACTGGTCGAAGATCTTCGTCAAGCTCATGGGCACCACCTGCACCCTGCGGTGGCGCAACGAGCACGACCGCGAACTGGTGTGGACGGTGAATCCCACGCACCCGATCGCCCAGGGAGTCCCGCATCCGCTCGTCGTCGACGAGGACGAGATGTATGGCGAGTTCTTCGACATCCCCGCACCGGACGAGCTGGTATTCGTCAGCTCGTTCACGGGCGGTGAGGTGATACGCAGCGGCTGCGCGTTCCGCCGCGGCCACGGCAGGATCTTCTACTTCAGCCCCGGCGACCAGGACTACCCGGTCTACCACAACAAGGACATCCGCCGGGTGATCGCCAACGCAGTGCGGTGGGCTCGCACGGACCGGCCCGAACGCGGCCTCCCAGAGCTGCGGCGCTACGACACCGGTGACTTTTCCGACAGCAGGTCCTCCGCGGAGCCGGTTCGATGACCCACCGGACGATTCCCTGCGGGCCCGGCGATCCCCTGCGCGTGGTGGTGGTCGGTGCCGGCGCCATGGGACAGAATTGGCTGACCGCCGTCACCGACGAGCCCGAGACCGAGCTCGTCGGCATCGCCGACCTCGACCTGGACGTCGCGCGCCGAGCCGCCGCCGGCCTGGGCCGGCCGGACCTTCCGGTCGGCTCCGACGCGGTCGCGCTCGCGGCCGGCACCGACGCCCAGGCGTTGGTCAACGTGACGGTTCCGGCGGCTCACCACCCCATCACCACCGCCGCGCTCTTCGCCGGGCTGCCCGTCCTCGGCGAGAAGCCGGTCGCGGACACCCTGGCCCGCGCCCTGTCCCTGGCGGCCGCCTCCGAGGTGACCGGTGAGTTGTTCATGGTGAGCCAGTCACGGCGCTGGAACCCCCAGCTGTTCGCCCTGCGCGGGATGATGGAGGAACTCGGTGCTATCGGCACGCTGACGACCGAGTTCTTCACGTCTGCGCACTTCGGCGGCTTCCGGGAGGAGATGGCGTACCCGCTGCTGATCGACATGGCGATCCACACCTTCGACTCGGCCCGGTTCCTGCTCGGCGCCGACCCGGTCTCCGCCTACTGCCAGGCGTACAACCCTCCGTGGAGCTGGTACAGCGGCGACGCCGCCGCGAGCGCCGTCTTCGAGATGGAGGGCGGAGCGCGCTACGCGTACAACGGCAGTTGGTGCAGCCCGGGCGCCGAGACGTCGTGGAACGGCACATGGCGGGCGAGTGGCGAGAAGGGCTCGGCGCTGTGGGACGGCGACCACGAGCCCATTCTCGTCGCCGACGCACAACCGGCCGAGCGGCCCCGCTCCCCGTACGACGGCATCGGCGGAGCGCTGCGGGTCTTCGTCGAGTCGCTGCGGACGGGCGGCACGCCCATGGGCGAGGTGCACGAGAACGCCATGAGCCTGGCGATGGTGGAGGCCGCGGTGCTGTCGGCCCGGACCGGACAGCGCGTGCTCCTCGACGACGTGCTCGACCAGGCGTGCGCGGCGGCGCTGCGCGAGGAAGCCCGCTCGGACGTGCGTGCCGCTCTTACCCGCTGGCCGTCGGTTCGCGACGCCCTCGTCCCCCGGTACCAGGCGCCGCCCCCCGCGGCTCCGGCCTGACGCCCTACCGAGCCCTGCCGAAACGCAGCCCCGACACCAGACGATCCCCTGATCGCGACTGGCCTTCGAGCCGATATCCCGCCCGACGCAACGAACTGAAACCTGGTAGGAGCCGATCATGATTGCTTTTCTCTTGACGATCCGAGCTCGATCCGACGTACACGATGGCACTGAGCGCGAAACACTGAAGCGGTGGCTTGATCGCTATCCGATGCTCAGCGACAAGACCGTACACACCTGGGTGTCTACCGATGGGTCGGTCACATGCCACTGGGGCGGGCACTCGGCAGAGCATCTGGGCGGGGTGCGGTACACGACTACAGAAAGGGACAAGTTTGCCCTCTTCGGCGGCAGGCCCGTGCTCTGGAAGGGTGGCGAAGCTGACGGTCGCACGTCGGTCGACCCGCGGACCTACCTGCGCGACACAGCGGAATGGTCACAGGATCTCGACGGACGTTACGTCGTAGTCCGAATCGATAACGACACAGTCTATGTCCAAACCGACGCCGCGGGATTGTTTCCTGTATACTTCTCCCGAAATTCTGAAGGAATTCAGATCAGCAATATGGCTGCTCTGGTCACGCCAGTCGGTGCACAACCTCGCCCACGAGCTTTGGCCGGATTGCTCGCAGGGGGGTGGAGTATCACGGGCGAGCCTCTGCGTGAAGGCGTTGAACGCCTGGTTCCCGGCACGGCGACATCTATATCCCGCGATAGAGTGGTCACAACGGCGCAGTGTGGGACTAATTATGCAGACGTGCTCAAATCTACCCCAGATTATACGGAAGCCAAACGACTCCTCATTTCACTTGCCCGCGCATTCGCCGACTGGCCTGGCAGGGCTACCCAACTGGCTCTCACGGGAGGTCGCGATTCTAGAGTCATCGCCGCTATCCTGAGAAAAGCCGATATTAAGCCGGCCGTAGTGACGAACGCATATGCTGGGCAAGTCGGCTATCCCGAAACCGGGGATGTACGGGCAGCTCGACGGCTTTCCGTGATGCTGGGCTGGGAGCATTCGGCTACCCGGACACGTGAGACCGCTGCGATATACAGCCGGACGCACTCAGTGCTAGAGCTACTTCAACTCACATCAGCGCAAACAACGTCTCTTACGGACATCATGGATGTCGAGCTGGAGCCGGTGAATTCACTGCCGATACTTTTCGACGGAGTGGCCGGCGAGATCGGACGCGGTGCCTGGACAGCCTACCTCGGTGGAGAACATCCGACCGGGCAGACGGTCGACGAAATGGCTGGCTCTCTCTTTGAGAAGATCACGCCCAGGTCGCCGTCCCCCCTTCTGAACAGCGACGGTAAGTTCCTCATCTATGACTGGATGCGAAACTTCTGTCGTGAACAAATCGAGCGAGGAGTTGCACTCGCCGACATACCGGAAGTGCTTCATCTGGAGCGACAGGCGTCATGGCATGGTCCGAACCTGTCGAATCGAGACCACCGCGAGGACACCGCATCCCTGTATCTTTCGCCTAGGATCTGGCCGCACATGATAGGTCGTGGCGGAGGCGGTCATGTCGACGGAAAATTCCATCGGATACTCCTCCAATCATTCGGACCGGATCTGGCAAACATGCCGTACGAGACAGCCGACGCCTCCTGGCTGCAAGACAATTCGGTCGGCGCCACCATGAACGAAGAACGCCGACGCAATGCGCATAGGATTCCCATCGAGCCGATTGGTGCCATCCTGGACCTGGCTCGTTCTGCGGCTCACTCCGACAACAATCACCCCGCATGGGACGTCCTCGATCGCGGGCGCGTCGTAGAACTGCTCAGGCGTAACCCAGAGCAGGTCCGAGGCGTTGAGCGATATCAGCTTTGGAGCTTGGCAACCGCATTGTCCATGCCGCAAAGCTTTGATGTTCCGTAGTCGGCCGGACGTCTGGAGTTCCCGGGCGGTCGGGCCAGGGCGTCCCCGTCCCGGCCCGACCTCGCCTACCAGGGCGGCGGCCCCTGGCTGGCCACGGATATCAAGCGCAGGCCCCCGCACGACCGGTCGCCCAAGCGGTCTGCCGCTGACGCTGCACGGCAAAGCATGCATAGGCGCACTTCCTGCACACGCAAAGGAGGACTGGTGGACTCTGGTGTCACGATGGAGATGTCTTGGGGGCAGGTTCAGCAGTGGAATTGGATCAATGACTGGCAACACAACCCAAACCGATGGGTGGTCGTCGGCGACGTAGTCGAATTCGGATCTGAATCTAAATCGGCACTGGAGAACGCCCTGCGTGTCCTCCTGGCAGACTACGAGTTGGATCTTTGGGCTGTAGCCGAGACGTGCACAGGCGAAGCACGGCTCTGTCGGAGCCTTCGTGAAGTTCCAGTCGAATGGACTAACCTACAGGGAAGTCCGGCATGGGCGGTGCACCTGATTCACACCCGATTCCGTCATGGATACTATGAAATTGACGTACATAAGGCGCCGCTTCGGTTGTTCGGTTATACGCGCGATGACGGGAGGTTCTCGGTGATCGCTGCCGTATCGCATGTATTCGCCGACGGGGCTGGGCTAAAGGGCTTCGCGCGAGTTCTGTCCGATCGTCTCGCAGGGCGGCGGGTTCCAGTCGCGTCTCTTTCCGACGTAGTGCTGGCGCAGCGGGCAGTGAGACGTCGAACAGCTGCGCCCGAAGCGGGGGTGCCCGATGAGTTCGAAGCTTACTTCACATCCAACTACTGGGATCGACTCAGGGCTCGAGAAAGTGGCGAGCTAGTTTTCCGAGCAGAGAAGGGTTCCAGTATCGGCGTTACCAGGACAATGACCACGTCCGGAACTATTGTTGCCGCGCTCGGTTGTGCCTGGCGGATGTGCATGGGGGTGGACGCAAAATCAAAGGTTCCTCTGACGCTGCTCCATAGGCTCCCCAGTCCAACGGCCGGCCGTGCTTACATGGGTCCGGGGGATGTGAATATACTCCTCTCAGCTCCAAGCCCTGAGGCAGACGTCGTGGAAGAGGGAGCAAACGTCTGGCGCTCTGTCGTCACTCAGTCTCGGAAGCTCCTCACTGATCCCCCGCTCGAAGCCGGCACCAAGCCGTGGAAGGCTGAACAGGACAGATTCCAGCGAATGTTGCGCCTCAACGTGCGGGCGAACGCCTCGGAACTGGCCAGAGATCCCGGAAGTGACCGGTTCAGCGTACATACGTCTATGAATGATGCCCGTGGCCGAGCCTTGGCGGAGGTCGCGTTTACACCGCGGGTGATCAGAATTTCCTGGGACATCCCTAGGGCCGCGGCGGCCCAAGGGCAAGCCGAGACATTCGGGCAGCTGGTTCTCGCCAAGCTCCTCACCGCTGGCCGAACCGACCGGGTTCGATAGAGAGCTGGAGGCGGGCTGCTGGACAGTAGTGGTTCCGGTTGCCCGGGGAGGCGCTCGTGCCCGGGAATCACTGGCCCGAGTTCCGGCTCGGCCGGCGAAACGGCCCCGCGAGGTCGGCGCGCCGCGACGTGCGCCCGCGACGGTACGCGATCCGACGGACCGGGGCCGGGCTCTCGCCGACGGCTTGCGCGATCCCGCCGTACAGCGGGCGGCCCGGCGGTGCCTCTCGAACGCTCGCTGTGCTCGCCCATGCCTGGCTCCCGCCTCTTCGGCGCCGACCGTGACGCATACATGACGCCGGCCCCACCGTTGCGTGACCCCCCGGCGGGTGGCGCGCGTCCCGGCCGGGCATCCAGGCGCCGAGCCCCTGCGTCACCGACACCGGCACCGCCCACACCAGGCCGTACGGTGCGCGGCTCGCGCCACGTGCCGAGCGCCGGACTCCCGGCACCGCGCCAAGGCTGCTCAGCCGACCGGGGGAGAGGCCGTCCACGGCCACCACCGAGCGGTCCCCGCCGAGGAGCCGTCCGCACAGGTGCGCACCCGCGAAGCCGGTGTCCTCACCGACCAGTACGCGCGGCCGGGCACGGACGGACGATGCCGCGGACGGGTCAGGGCCATGCTCGTGTCCGGTCGAGTCGGGCAGGGCCCGATGACACCGCGTGCTCTCGCGCCGGGTGTGGTGACGAGGCGCAGGGCCGGCTCACCGGCCGTCCGGCGAGCGGGCTTCGACGTAGAGGGTCTCGTCGTTGCGGACCTGCCGGTCCAGCGCGGCGACCTCGGGCACCGCGCCTTCGCGGTAGGCGCGGCGCGAGATGCCGGCGGTGGGGAAACCCGCGGTGGTCAGAGCGAAGGACAGCTCGTCCGCGTCGTAGATCCACCGGTGCCCGTGGAAGCGGAAGATCTGGTTGATCATGAAGGCCCGGCGGTCCGGGACCTCGTGCGGTGGCGCTCCGAGGAGCAGCAGACGTTCGCGATGCGTGGAGTAGAAGCCGTCACCGAGGCGGTAACCGTCGACGTACCGGGCGAGATCGGGGGTGGTGAGCCGGAGCAGCCCCCCAGGGGTGAGGACGCGCCTGACCTCGCGCAGCCAGCGAATGCCCTCGTCGAGGGAGAGATGCTCGATGAAGTGCTCCGCATAGACCCACGGCGTCACATGGTCGGCGAAGGGCAGCCGTTGCCGGGCGTCCGCCTTGACGAAGTAGGTGGCCTCGTTCACACGGTAGACGCGACCGGTCTCGGTCCGGGCCCCGCCGCAGCGCAGTCCGACGGTGTCGGTGTTGAGCCAGCCGTCCGCCTGCCCGTCCCAACTGCCGAACTGGATGCCGCGCACGCCCAGCGCCGCGAGGTCGTCGCCGCGGACGGGGGCCGTCAGACCGGTGTCGGCCAACTGTGCGCAGGGGAATTCCTCATCGGGGTCGGCTTCGTCCCATGTCCACGGTGCTACGGCCTCATCCATGTGCTTCTTCCTTCGTGAGTCCGGTGTGCGGCCGGTGCGGCTCGGGCGGCCAGAGGGCGATCAGCACGGCGCCGGCGGCCAGCGCGGCGCCCACCAGGGCGGTGCTGCGGGGCCCGGCGTGGGCCAGGCTGAGGCTGCCGGCCGAGGAGCCGAGGGCGATCCCGACGTTGTAGGCGACCGAGTTCCCGGCCGAGGCCATGTCCGTGCTGCCGGGCGCGAACTCCATGACCCGGTTCTGCAGCGCCGGAGTCAGCGCACCCATGGCGAGCCCGGTGAGCACGAGGGTGGTCCCGGCGGCCACGGGGTTGGTCCCGAGGGCGAACATGGTGACCAGCGTGGCGGTCAGCAGGACGGCCGGGAGCAGCACGGCGAGCCGCTGGTTCCAGTCGGAGAGGAAGCCCCCGGCCGTGATCCCGCCGAAGTCGGCCACCCCCCGGGCGACCAGCAACGGCCCCAGCAGTACGGCCGGCATGCCGGCGACCACGGTGACGAACGTGGAGGTGTAGGTGAAGACGGCGAAGAACCCCGCCACCGACAGCGCCGTGGTGGCGAGCACCAGCACGAACCGGCGGGTGTCGGGCGAGGTGCCCCGCCCGGCGTGCTCGTGATACGCCGGAGTGGCCGGCATCGCCACGGCCAGGACGAGGAACGCGAGGAGACCCAGTCCCGCCAGGGCGAGGAACGTCACCCGCCAACCGGCCTGCTGCCCCAGCCAGGTTCCGGCGGGAACGCCCAGCATCGGGCCGAGCGAACCGCCGGTGAACACCACGGCCGTCACCCGTCCCCGCACATGCAGGGGAAACATGCCGGCCGCGACCGGAGCCACGACCGCCCAGAAGACGGCCTGGCTGAGCGCGGTCACCAGACGGGCGGCGAACAGCAGGCCGTACCCGGGTGACAGGGCGGACGCGGCGGTCGCCACCGTCAGCAGCGCGACGAGCCCCAGCAGCAGGGGGCGGCGCGGCGCCCGCGCCACCGCCCGGGCCAGCGGCAACGAGACCACCGCGACCGTGACTCCGTACCCGGTCACCAGCAGGCCGATCCGGGAGGACGGCACGCCCAGGTCCGAGGACATCACCGACAGCAGGCCCACCGGCACGGTCTCCACCGAGACGTAACAGAACGCCGCGACCGCGAGGGCCAGGAGCACCGACACCGGCCGCTTCCCGGCGTCCAGCCGTTGCCTCATGTCAGACCACCTCGGTTGCCGCGACCTTTTCGAACGCCTCGACGGCGATGTCGAGGGGCACGGGAGCCAGGGGGCGGCCGTCCGCGTCCGTCACCGGCTCGCCCAGACGGCGCAGCAGAACCATCGGGACGGAGCCGGGGGAGGACGGGATGTGACCGCGTTTGTTGTCGGTGGCCAGCCGGGCCGCCAGTGCCTCCAGGTCGACGTCGCCCAGCGCGGTGCAGGGGGAAGGGAGCTCCAGAGCCGACAGCAGCGAGTAGTGCGCGGCCACGTCCGCCTGGTCGAGGAGCCCCAGCTGCGCACTCACCTCCGCGGCCGCCAGCATCCCCCAGGCGACCGCCTCGCCGTGGCCCATGGCACCGGCGGACAGTACCTCGAGCGCGTGGCCCACGGTGTGTCCGTACTCGAACACCAACGCCTCGTGCCGCTCGTGCGGATCGGTGGCCAGCAACGGCGCCTTGGCGGCCAGCCCCAGCTCGAACAGCGCGTCGAAGGCTTCGACGGGGCGTTCCGGCAGAGCGGTGAGGGCCTCCTTGAACGCGTTCTCCCGGCTCGGGACCACGGCGAGCACGTTCTTGGCCATCTCGGTGATGCCGGTCAGCAGTTGCGGACGGGACAGGGTGACGAGCCAGGACAGATCGCAGCAGATCAGGGACGGCGCCCGGTAGGCGCCGCACAGGTTCTTGCCCGCCGCGAGGTTGGCCCCCTGCTTGAGCGAGAGCACCGCGTCGAACGCGGCGACCGGTGTGGTCGGCAAGTGCACCAGACGCACACCCCGGAACAGGAGCGAGGCGGCGAGCCCGGCCACGTTCCCGACGAGTCCGCCACCCATCGCGAGGATCACGGACGTACGGTCGGCGCCGTGGGCGACCGCATGGTCCAGCAGCGACTCCACCAGGGAGAGCCGCTTGTTCTCCTCCGCCGGCGTGATCACGAACGGGTGCACCGGCATCCGCCGCTCCAGCCGCCTCAGCAGAGGTTCGGCGTGTGCGAGCACCGCCTCGTCGAGGGCGACGATCGCCGACGCGGGCCGCAGGGCTTCGATGCTCTCGCACAGGGCGTCGGCACAGTCGGCACCGTATCGGTAGGGCACTGCCGCCGACCCGATACGCAGTATTCCCTCACGCACGGGGTCCTCCAGTCGGGGTTGGTCGGAAGCCGGTGAACAGCAGCCCGGGCCGCCGCAGTTGCAGCGCCGCGACCGCCGCACCCACGTCGAAGGCGCACTCCAGGGCCGCGCAGGCCAGGGAATCGGCGACGGCGCCCGGGCCACCGCCGGACAGACGCGCACGGGCTCGCAGCCCGAGGGCGAGCGCCGCCGTCACCGGTATCAGCGCGGTGCTCCGGCCCCGGGTCGCCGGGGCGGCAGCCAGCGCCGCCGCGGTGACCGCCGTCAGGGCGACGACCGGGTTGCAGCGAGGCGTGCGCCGGTCGGGGTGGACCGTGGTGAGCCACTGCTCCGATCTGCCGTACCCGTAGAGTCTGCGCCAGACACTGCGCAGGGATTCGGAGCTGAGCCGGTCGTGCACGACCTCGGCACCCGGCTCGGCCCGCAGGGTGAACCCCTGCCGGGTGAGACGGATCCCCAGGTCGACATCCTCGCCCGCGACGACGGTCAGGGACTCCTCGACGAAGCCTCCCACCGCTTCGAAGGCCGTCCGGCGAAGCAGCAGATTGGAGGTGGTCGCCCACTCCAGCGCGCCCCCGTCCGCCGGTCTTTCCAGGTCGCCGTGGAGCAGATGGGAGCGGCGCATGATCCGGAACACGGCTGTCGGGCTCTCTTCGACGACCGTCGGACCGGCGAGCCCGTCGGTGTCGTCCGCCGCACGGATGGCGGTGACGTATCGCCGCAGCAGATCGGGCGCGGCGCGGCAGTCCGAGTCGATGAACAGCAGAAGATCGTGGGAGGCGTGCCGGGCGCCGAGATTGCGCTTGGCTCCGACGTGCCGGGGGCCGCGGACGTAGCGGGCGCCGTGCCGCGCGCAGTGGTCACGGTGGCGTACGGCGTCCTCGGGGCCGGAGTCGTCCACGACGACGACCTCGACGGGCTCGGGACAGCGTTCGGCCGCCGCACGCACGCTGGCCAGCATCCGCTCGGTCGCCGCTACCCGGCCGCGGACCGGTACCACCACCGTGACGCCGCGGGAGACTGTCTGTTCCTGTGTCATGCCGGCCGCCCGGCGGCGATGTAGTGCGTGATCTTCTTGACGGCATCCGCGATGTCTGACATGTCCTCCTCGGTGCCCAGAAAGGCACTGTGGTGCAGCAAGACGGCGTGGTTCGACAGATACTCGGCTCCGGCGAACCGCCGTCCCGCGTTCCGCTTGGTGAAGTGTTCCGCCAAAGGGGTCAACGTCGGCTTCAGCCACGGGGCCAGCAGGCGGCTGCGGGACAGCGGCGGCCGCGGGGGGTAGGCACGCATCCCCATTTCCGCGGTCAGGGCGGACGCCACCCAGGCGTTGGTCCTCTCCCGCGGCAAGGGGTCGAAGACCAGGGGGACTTCGTACAGGGAGAGGCGGTCCTGCAAGGGGTTCCGGGTGGGCAACCGCACCCCGGGCACGTCCGCCAGCAGCCGGCGCAGCGTCTCGTAGTTCCGGTTCCGGACGGCGTGCTGCTCGTCCAGGATGTCAAGCTGCGCGCACAGCAGGGCCGCCCCGAACTCGCTCAGGCAGAAGTTCGCCCCCATGGTGGTGGCGCTCTCCCGCAGCGGCAGCTCGCCGCGCACCGGGTCCTCGCGGTAACGCCGGGAGTCCGCCCGCAGCTCCTCGAGAAGGCCGGCCCGCTCCGCGTCATCGGTCACCACGGCCCCGCCCTCGCCGCAGGTGAGCACTTTGGAGTGCTGCATGCTGAAGCACCCGGCAACGCCCAGCGACCCGGCCGGCCGCCCCTGCCAGCGGGCGCCGTGCGCCTGGGCGGCGTCCTCGATCACCGCGGCACCCAGCGGCGCCGCAGCGGCCGCGATCGCCGGGACGTCCGCCATGGTGCACGCCCAGTGCACCGCGATCACGGCGCCCAGCTCGGGCTCCGCCGCCACCGCGGAGGCGTCGAGACATCCCGTGGCCGGGTCCACGTCCGCCAGTACGGGGACGAGTCCGGCCCGCAGGACCGCTGTGGCACTCGCGGTCCAGGTGAGCGCCGGCACCAGCACCGGATCCGCGTACCGCAGTCCGAGCGACTCCAGGGCGATCACCAGAGCGCTCGATCCGTGATCGGTCGGTACGCAATGCCTCGTTCCCACGTAGGCGGCGAACTTCCGTGCGAACCGGCGTTCCTGGAGCTCACCCTGGTAGGGGCTGGTGATGGCCCAACTGCCGCTGTGCAGCACGGCGTCGAGGGCGGTGGAGGCACCCGGAGCCGCCACGGGCCAGGCGGGCCACGGGCGTCGCTCGTCGCGCACCGGACGCCCGCCATGGACGGCCAGCGTCAGGCTCGGCGCCTTCACCACCGCTCCAGGCCCGGAGCCCGCACCTCGCGGCCGATCCGCCTGGCCTCCGCGAGGATCTCCAGGTTCCACCGCGGCCACAGGCCGGCCAGTCTCGACGTCAGCACCACCACGTCGACGGAGTGATCCGGGAGCGGGGTGCGCAAGCCGATGGCGTGGCACGCGGTCTCGTCCCGGTCCCGTGATTCCAGAAGCGTGGCATCGAAGTCGAACAGCTTCGCCTCTCGCAGCTCCTCGGGAACCGAACCGCCGCAGCCGATGACCGCCACCCGGTCCCCGCTGCCGAGGTCGCTCACCGCCGCGGCGATTTCGTCGTGCACGTGCATCCCGCGGGCCTCGGTGGTCCACCTGAGCAGCGTCCGGTAGTCGTCCTCCCAGGGCCAGTACAGGTCGCTGTTGATGAGGGACCAGCCGATCTCCGCCACCGGCTCCCGGTGCTTGGCGAGCAACTGGCCGATGTTGTGGCGATTGCCCTGGGCGTTGTTGTCCCCATCGCGATCGTGGGGTGTCTCTATCGCCCATCCCTCGCGGCTGGCGACGAACCGGACGCCGTGCTTGAAAAGCCGGAAGCCCAGCTCCATGTCCTCGACGCCCCAGCGCTGGAAGTCCTCGTCGAACCCGTCGACCGCCCAGTAGTCGTCGGCGCGCACCGAGCAGTTCGTCGCCCACAGCAGGATCCACGGGACGGCCAGCTCCCCGAGGTCCCAGCCGCAGCGCAGGAACGCGCCGTGCCGGATGTCCCAGAACGACGGGTCGTGCGCGTAGACCTCCAACAGCCGTTCGGGCAGCAGTCTGCCGCACATCTGCTCCAGGCCGGCCGTGGGGTCCTCGGGCCGGTAGGCGTAGGCGTATCCCACGACGGCCCGGTGCTCGGACTCGTCGGCGTGCAGTGCGAGATGGTGGCGCAGATAGCCGGGTCCGACCACGGCCCCGGTGTCGAGGAAGGCGAATACGTCCCCCGTGGCCAGCCGTGCTCCGGCGTTCCGGGCCGCGGCGACCCGGAACCCCTTGTCCTCCTGGAACACGTATGTGATGTCCAACCGCCGGGTGAAGGATTCGACTACGTCGGCGGTTTCGTCTGTCGACCCGTCGTCGACGACTATGACTTCGAATTCCGATCGGTCCAGATCCTGTCGCGCCAATCCGCGCAAAGTCTCCATGAGAAGAGGTGCGCGATTGAAAGTGGGCACGATAACGGAAGCCCTCTTGCCGGTCTCAACCATATGCTGATTCGCCTTGCGAGTCGCTGATTCCAATTGAGTGCAATTGAGTTAGGGGACGGCAGCTTCGGCGGTACTGTGGTGGCGACTTCTCGATCTTTTCGAAGCGCTTCGACCACGTGATGGTGACAGCCCGGCCCAGCCAATGTCAACCAGTCGGATGAATTCCCCGGGCCAGGGTTTCGACCGGGACCGCCGCTTCTCCGGACAGGGCGACTGCGAAAGTTTTCGAAGCGCTTCGAATTGCCGCATATCCAGCCTTCCGTTTCGCTCGGGTGGCTGTGCGGGCGAGATGGGCGGTTTTGGCCGCCAACCTGCCGACGTGCGTGGTGAGGGCCCGATGCTCGGCCGGGTTCTTTCAGGTCCCTCGGCCGTGGGCGGGCAGCGGCGGTCGTGCCCGGTTCATGTGACCGGGACGCCGCTCAAGCGAAACGGTGAGGCCGGGAGACGGCTTCGTGGGACCGGCGTCTCCGCGCGATCCGGGTCGATCGCGGCCAGCCGCTTCACGCGCTGCTCCGCCCGCTTGGGGTCCTTCCCGAGACCGCCCTTGCCGCGCAGGTCGTCCATGTACCGCCCAGACAGGCACCATCGCCTCGCCCTCGCCGGCGGTGTGAGGAGACCACCCCGCGCAATCTCGTGCCGAAGGCCGGTGACCTGTCGGTGTGCGGTTGCTGCCACGCCGGCGACGTCGCCCGGCGGGAAGCCGCCGACGCCGCGCGCGAGCAGGCCGCCATGCGGCCGCCCCCGGAGGAGGACCGCGGCCAGGAGCCGGGCAAGCTCTCGGCCTGTTCCGCCGCCGCGGCTGACCCCACACCGCGACGCGGCCCCTCCCGCCGGACACGGGGGAGAGGCGACGTCGCCGTACAGCGCCTCCAGGTCAGGCCGGGGCGGCCTGCTTCGCCAGCGCGGCGCGCGGGAAGCGCCGGCCTTCCCCCCTCGCGTTGCGGCTGCTCCCAGTCGACTTCCGGGTGGCGGGGATGACCGCGTCGACGGACGCCGTTGTGCAAAGCGCGACGTCGACGGCCCCGGCCCGGCTGGTGCCGATTGCCTCAGCGACCCGAGGGCCGACGGTAACGACGCACCCGAGAGCACGGGGTGGTGGTCACCCTCCTCAGGGTCTGCCCTGATGTCCCGCGAACACCCCCCACCTACCGTCGTTCAGGCAGACGGTTCCGGCGTCCTCGCCACCGGCTGTCGGGAGGGCGGCCCGCCTTCGCGAAGACTCGACGTACCAGCCACGGCAACACCGAAACGAGGGGGAAACACATGCGTGCACGCAAGAGAATGACGGCTGTGAGCGCTCTGGCCGCGGCGGCGGCCGCCGTCGGCATGCTGCTGGGGGCGTCTCCCGCTTCCGCTGGAGACAACTGCGCGTCCGGCTACCACTGCGTGTTCTATTGGGGGGTCTACGACTCGGCCCGCCACTCCTACTTCAACAGTGACACCGACTTCAGCAACGACACGTTCAACCAGCTGACCAGCCGTAGCGGTGGCGGCCAGGTGGTGCACAACAACGTCGTCTCCGCCAGCAACTCCAGCAGCGGCGGGTACGAGAGCCACTACTACACGGGCGTCGGCAGCGACTGGGGCGGCTTCCTGTTCTGCCTGAACCCGGGGCGCACATACAACATGCTGCCGACGGACCTGCGGGACCGGGCGAGCTCCCTTCAGGTGCGGGGCACGACCAACATCGACTGCATCTGATCACCACCGCACCGGCCGGGAACGGCGACACGCCCTGTCGCCGTTCCCGGCCCACGCCACGGAGAGAAGACCGCCACATGCCCTCACCACGCTTCACGCCACCCGCAGCACCCCGGCGTCCGGGGCCGGTCCTCGCCTCACTGGTCGCCGCAGCCCTCGCGGTCGCCGTCCTCGTCGTCTGGGCCGTGCAGGACCGCGCCGCCCCGCCCGCCCGTGGGAGCACCCTCCAGCCCGCTCGACTACGGCCGCCCGCCGCGGAATTGCGCTCCCGGCTTCCGTTCGATCCGCTCCTGCGCACTCCTGCCGAGACGGCCCGTCGCGTGCACGAGGCCGAGCAGCGACTGATCACCGCCTGCATGGCGCGCCACGGCTTCCGCTACCAGGCCGCGCCCAGCACACGGGCGGGAACGGCCGGCGGAGGACCCGGCCAGTTCGGCATCGACACCCTCACACCGCGGTCAGCGGCCGAGCCCCCCGGCGCACAGCCCTCGGAACGGCCGCGCGGGAAGGCGTTCACCCGGGCGCTCTACGGCGACCCGAAGCAGAAGATCTCCGCTCGCAACAAGGCGATCAGTGTCCAGGGATCGGCCACGGGGTGTGTCGCTGAGGCACAGACCCGCCTGCTCGGCGCGGGCGGACCGCAACGCGAACTCACCCTGCGGGTGCGTCTCGACCAGGGCGAGCGCGACGCGCTTCAGGCTCTGGCGCGGGACTCCGCTTACCGCCGCGCCACGGACCGCTGGCGCGCCTGCGTGCGGCAGGCGGGCATCACGGCGAAGGATCCGCGGCATCTCGCGGCCGGCCTGCGTCCGGACAAACCGCTCGCCGCCCAGCCCGCGGCCCGCGCCGACCTCGCCTGCAAACAAACCACCGGCTACCTGCGCCAGGCCTACGGGCGACTGGCGGTCATGCAGCAGCGCTGGCTGGAGGCCCACCGGGAGACGGAGACCGCCTGGAAGGCCCTGCGCAAGCGGAAGGCCGACGCCGCGGCCCGAGTCCTCGACCGCCCGTGACAGCACCGTTCCTCGGCGCGCGCTTCAACCCGATTCGACCTGTACCGGCCACAGCACTTCCGGAAAGGTTCCCAGGACCGCATCACTACGGGACTAGGGGGAGCTGTGGCCTGCCGAATCCACTCACGCTGGACGATCTGGCCCGGACCAGAGCGGTGCAAAACACCGCCGCCGCTGTGGGATCTGAGCATCTCCATACGCCAGTCGCAGGCAGTGCGGTGGTGTCGGGACCAGTAGGATCGGTTTTCTGCAATGTCAGGGGAATGTCCACGGCGAGCCCCGAGTAACTCGCATCGCCGTACACGCCTGGTTCGTCCCCGAGGTGGATCCGGCCTTGCCGGACCAGCTCAGGCTGGGCGCTGTGCGTCCACGACCTCCTGGTGGTGAACGGCCGTGAAAGACCCGGACGACTGATCCTCATCAATATCCGTGATCGCTCCTTTCGCACCGACCTGATCGGTCCGCCGCCGAATTGGGTGACAGGGATGTGCGGCACCCGCCGGCGCACCAGCGGGGAAGCGGGCACGGAAGAGCGAGAACGAGGAGGGAGGCCCGGTGTCCGACAACCCCTGTGATCCACCGCATTCCGTGTCCGCGCCACTCCCCACGCAGATTCAGGTCGCAGTTGCCGCGTACCGGGCGCCGGCGTCGCCGCGGACGTCGGCGAGGAACTGGTGGACCTGGTCGACCTTCTGCATGCATTCGACCAGGAATCCCGCCGCGATCCATGCGGTGTGCGCGCCGCCGCCCGCGAGGCACCACCGCTTGAGGTACCGGCTCGCCACGTCGCCAGATGCCGCAGCGCGTACGCGGACTCGCAGCCGGCGTGCTCGTCGGGCACGGCGGTGAGGTAGTCGCCCGGCAGCAGCGCACCGGACTCACCGATCAGCCGCGCCAGCTCGGGGCCGTCGGCGTGGAACTCCTCGAGCTTGGCCTTCTCTGCCTCGCTGCCCTGCTCCTGCCAGACCAGCTCCACGCAGTCGCAGGCCCGCAGGATCTGCTCCGGGGCGAGCTGGGGCTTCGGCGACGTCGTCTCCATGACGGGCTCCTTGCTGTTCGCGGGCCGGGTGCCTGCCGCGCCCGGCCGATCGCCCTACGGTGCGGGCCCGGACCTGTGGACAGCGGCCACGCTCCGGGATGAGGTCCTGGCAGTGACGTCGGTAACGGACACATTGGTGCTGCAAGGGGTGAACCTAGGCATACCGAAGTTGGGGGAGCGAGTCAGAACAGACGTCGGTCAAGGGGTGCCTTCTCACGGTGGCTTCGGCCCGCGTGGAGATCCGCGCGCGGGCCGACCCGGCCGCGTACGGCCGGAGAAACCCGAGGACGCGATGACCACCGCACCCGACCCGCACACCGCGCCGGCCCCGGTGGACACCACTGCGGCGGCAAGCCCCGTTCCGAGCCCTGCGACAAGCCCCGCTCCCAGCCCCGCTCCCAGCCCCGCAGCTTCCAGTCGCCGACTGACGGTTGTTGCTGATCAGACCTCCGATTCACCCACTCCGGCCGGTTGCAACTCCTCTTCTCCTGTAACCGCTGTACCTGGAGAAGCGTCCCGGCCGCACAAGGCCGCGGCGACGAAGGCCGGCGCGGACCTCCGCGGCGAGGTCCTGCTCAGCCTCGCCCAGCTGCGCCTGGCCACACCCCGCCAGCTCAAGGAACCGCTGCTGCCCCACCAGCAGGACACCGACCACGTCCGCCGCGCGCTGCGCAACCTGCTCGCCGAATCCCCGGCCCTGGTCGGCCGGACCCACCGCGCCCAGCAGAGTCCTACGCCCGCCTGATCGCCAAGCTGGAGCGCTACGACGCCTGCCGCAACGCACCGCCGTCCGGACGCGGAAACGCCGCCCGCGCCCCGCGCAGCCACTGGCAGGAGACCTACGCCGGGCCGTACCTGGACCGGCCCTTGCCGCCGCTGCTGTTCGTCTTCGTCCCGGCCCCGCGCCGTGCGGCCCCGGACACGAGGGAGGCCACCTTCCACGACCGCGCCCGCCGCCTCTCGACCGTGGGCTACCGGATGACCGTGGCGACGACGACCCTGCGCCAGCTCACCCACGACGGGGGCCGACCGGCCGGTATGGCGGATCGTCGGCCACGGTGAGGACCGGCGGGCGCTGACCGCGCTGCCCAGCCGCGGTGAGCACAGCGGGCCCGGCCTGGGTGGAGGCCGGGCCCGCCGGCCCTGCCCGGCTGTCGGCGGTGGCTGGAAAGCTGATCGCATGAACGGAGACGAGCAGCTGCTGAACCGGCGTGTCTACGGCGCGGACCACGACGATCCCCACCTCGGCCCGCTCCCGCACCGCACCCACGCCGAATGGGTCGATGGCCCGCTGGACGGCCTGCTGCTGGACATCCACGGCTGGCGGACCGAGGAAGCCGACGACGGCGTCGCCCTGACCACCGAACTCGGACGGTGGCCCGGCGGCCGGGCGCTGTACGACCCGCGCCCGGCGAACCCCGCGCACAGGGGCCCTGCGTCGGGTGCCGCTCTACTGCTCCGGCGACACATATTGACGCCCGCCGGCGGCGTCCGGCCTGCCTTCGGTCAGCTGGGCGGCGGTGTTCTCGATCCACAGCAGCGTCCACTCGACTCCGGCCGTCACCCGGGCTCCGCACTGGCGTAGCGGCCTCGGGCGTCGGCGCGGATGTTCGCCGCGAGGGCGCGCAGGTCCTTCTGCGGTCCCTGCCGCTTACTGATCTTTTCGTAAGTACGGTAGGTGTGGTGGCCGTGTGGGTGGGAGGCGCGGTCGTCACCCGGACAACGGGGCGGTGTTGTTGCGGGCGTCGGTATGGCGGCTGCTGACCGGCCGGCTGGGATGGAGCCTGCAACGGCCCGAGCGGCGGGCGGTCGAGCGGGACGATTCGGAGATCGCCCGCTGGATCGCGCACGAGTGGCCGCGCATCAAAAAGGGACCGTGAACACACGTGCCTGGATCGTCTTCCTCGACGAATCAGGCGTCTCCCTGCTCCCTCAGATCCGCCGCACCTATTCGCCCCGAGGGCGGACTCCGCTCCTGCGGCACCGCCTGGGCTGGAAGCGTGCGTCGATGGCCGGGGCCTTGGGCTACCACTCCACCGACCCCGATCGCGGGGCCCGCCTGTGCTTCCACCTCAAGCCCGGCAGCTACGACACCGCCGGACTCATCGAGGTCCTGGAGCAGATGAAGGTGTTCTACCGCGGCGAGCGAGTGGTCCTGGTCCGGGACGGCCTGTCCGCCCACTGGAGCCGGGCGATGCGGGCCTGGGCCGCCGAACAGGACTGGCTCACCCTGGAACGATTACCCGCCTACGCTCCCGAGCTGAACCCGGTGGAACTGCTGTGGTCCTCACTCAAGAAGCGTGAACTCGCCAACCTCGCCGGCGACCACCTCGCCGATGTCGCCGACGCCACCGAGCAAGGCATCCACCGCGTCAACACCAACCCCCGACTGCCATGGTCATTCCTCGCCATACCGGCCTGACCATCCGCCCACCACACCCATCGAACTTACGAAAGGATCAGTAGTGGTCGTCGCAACACCCCAATTCAAGGAGTGCGATGGACCCGAGATCCGCAAGGACAGGATGCCGGGGGGTGCTGGGCCGTCCAGGAACGGGCGACGGCCCGGGAGACGGCCTTGCCGGCAGCGGGCCGCCAGCGCCCGCCCTCGGCGAGCTCGTTGTCGTACAGCACGATGCCGTCGCGGGTTACCACGGTGATGCGAATCGGTGAGCTGCGAGCCTTCTTCGCGCACCGAAGCTGATCGAGGCACACCGCCAGATGGCGCCGCCGCCCTGGGTGACCCCGGCCATGACCTGCCGGTCCGACGCCCGGGGCCGTCCGGTGACGGCCCGCGGGATCAGCGGAGCGAGCAACTCCCACTCCCGGTCAGTAAGTTCATGACGGCGTATCACCCCACCATGATCCACAATCCGGTGATCTTTGAAGACGGACCCTAGTGCATCAGCTCGGAGTGGGGGTGCTCGGGCGTCGCCGGGCAGACGTAAAGCTGCTGGTCGTAGCCGCTTCCGATCTGGACGGCAGTGGGCTGGCGACGTTCGTAGGGGTCGAAGCCTGGAAGTGATTCATCCGCCGGTTCCTGGTGCGGGAGCCAGCTGCTGTCGTCGTCGCTCTCGAACGTGGCGATCGTCAGTAGGGCATCCATGTCACTGCCGCACGCAGTGCAGAGCCGAGGGCCGGGGTCGGTGGAGGTCCACCGCGGCCAACCGCCGACTTTCCAGCCGGGCGCGCCTGCCAGTTCACTGTCATAGAACTCCTCCGGGCACGACTCGTAGTCACTGTCTATCTCCACGTCGGCGGCCTGCCACATGCGCCAGTTCCCGAGCTGCTCCTGCAGTTCCTTGCTCACCTCCAGATGGTCGGGGTATTCGGTGACCTGCTCAGGGCGGAGCAGGCACGGCTCGGGGAGGTAGTCGTCGAACTGCATCGCGGGCGGTTCGGGGGGCGTGGTGAGGATGTCGGTGACCGTGGCTGCCGACCGCCAGAACAGGGCGGTCTTAGGCATGCTCGGGTGGTCGAAGGGGCACCAGAGGACCTGGAGCAGGTCTGCTCCTTCGGGTGTGGGCAGATCGGGGACGTCCCGCTTGTACAGTTGCGCGACCGGCAGCATCGCGATGGAACCCTCATACGGGGCGACCGCGACCCTCACGGGGTACTTCCGAGGAGGGATGATCCGCTCCAGGGTTTCTCGTTCCTGCTCGGTCAGGCTCCGTCCGCGGGAGGCGGTACTGATGCGCCGCTTCAGCCTCACGTCCGCCGGCGACAGGGCCAAGTTGATCCCGTCCACCACATGAGGTCCCTCGCAGTGCGGCCACGGCTCGCCGACTGGCCACAGCAGCGGTCCGCCGATGGAACTGTGCTGCGGTGACGGAGTCCCCCGGCGGGGGTGCAACCGGGTCGCCGTGCGGGCCAGCGGAGCCAGCTGAGGGAAGACCGCGGTCACGTCGAACGGCCGCGGCGGAGTGGTCGGGGTGCTGTTCATAAACTCGATCTTGCCAACTGGCTATGACAATGAGAACCACAGCCGCCTCGGGGCAGCCATCCGGCACGATCCAGCTCCACGTTCCCCGCCCCATACCGAGCCAATGTCCGCCTCACCACGTAGGACACGGTCTTAGCCGCGTCCATGGCCTGGATCATTCCGTCGGCGATGTCACCGGGTCGCAGCGCGCTCATCGCCCCACCTTGGACGACGGCCCCCGCATATGGCCATATCCCCTGTCGGGCCGCGCGGAAGATTTCAGTGCTTGAGGCTATGACCTGGGCACTGGAATGTTCCGCGCGATGGCTCACGGCGGTTGGGGCGCACCGGCTGCTCCAGTACCTAGTGACTGCGGTGTTCCGCCGGGCCCTGGCCCTGGCCGTGGCTGCGCTGGGTCAGCGTTTCACGCGGTTGCGGATGGCCAGGACCGTCAAGCCGAGGAGGACAGGTTCGGCCAGGCGGGAGGCCATCTCGGTGTAGGTACCGGCGGTGGTGAGGTTCTGTCCTGAGGAGCGGAAGACCACCGAGTTGATCACCACTCGCAGCGCTTTCTCGAACCGGTCGCTCGTCACCCGGTCGGTCACCGGGCCGGTAGGGTTGACCGGGTCCGGGGTGTCGGTGGTGAGGACGATCTCCTGCCCGACGGCGACCTGGCGGCCGGCGGTCTGTGGTTTCGGATCATCGGCGGGCAGGCCCCATAGCACCATCACCGCGAGCGTGACGGCCATCGCTGCCCCCAGCCACGCCACGGCCCGGGTCGCACGCAGCCCGTACCCGGACAGCGCCCAGTAGGCGGTCAGCAGGGCCCGCTCGCCCCAGGGGCGGGTGGCGTCGTGACGGCGCATCTCCATCTCGCCGTAGTAGAAGTCGGCGGCGTCCGGCTCATTCTTGCCGTCCTCCAGCGACTTGCGCAGCTGCCGGTACAGCGCGGCCACCGCCGCCGGCCGCAGCTCTGGGGCATCCCGCGACGGGTCGGTCCAGCCCAGGGCCAAGGCGGGGCGGCGGGCGGTGCGCACCCGCCAGTGGTGCTCCTCGACCAGCGTGGCGCGCCGACTCCACCGCCAGGGGAAACGTCGGCTCCAGCCGGCGGGAGTGATGGCGAAGGTACACCAGCCGTCCACTCTCAGCTGATCGAGGTGGACCGCGCCGGCGAACCGGCACCCGCTCAGGTCGACGTCGTACAGCGCCAGATGGGCGGCATCCACCCCGCCCACCGATGTCAGGCGCACGCCGGGCTCCCGGCCGGACAGCCTCGCCCCCGCCTCCCGCAGTGAGCGATCCGTATCAGGGAAGTGGAAGGGGTCGGGGCGGGCGGCGACCACCACCGGGTATTCGAAGACCGCGTCTCTCAGGTCCAAGTCGGCGTAGCGCAGGTGCAGCGTGGCGGTCGACGCCCACCGGGTGCGCGCACAGCTCACCCGGCGGGCGGCAATCTCCATCGTCACCGGCTGCTGGAACACCGCACCGTCCAACACCACCCGCTCACCGCACACCAGCGGCCCCAGTCGCGGTACCACCTCGAATCGCGCCCCGCTGAACTGGGCGGTATTGAAGAAGTACGCCCCGCCGAACTGGGCGGTGCTGGAGAAGAACGCTTGGTCGAACTGGGCGGTGCCGGAGAAGTGTGCCCGGTCGAACTGGGCGGTGCCGGAGAAATGCGCCCTGTTGAACCGGGCGGTGTCGAAGTGCGTCCCGCCGAACTGGGCGGCGGCGGAGAAGGACGCCCCGCCGAACCAGGCATCGCCGGAGAAGTACGCATGGTGGAAACGGGCCGTGCCGGTGAAGAACGCCCCGCCGAACTTGGCATCGTAGAAATGCGCATCGTCGAACCGGGCAGTGCCGATGTGGGACTTACCGGTGGTGGGGTCGCGCAGAGCATCGAGTAACTGGTCCAGCAGCCCATAAACGAGGAACGGGGTGCCGCGGTGGTCGATGTCGGCGCCTGGCTCTAAGGCATCCAGATAGGCGATGCGGTCGGTCTCGTCCAGGTGGGCCAGACAGGCGGTGCGCTCACCGACGTGGATGCCGCGACAGCCGACCCGATCGGCTCTAGTGGCGCCGCGACATCCTGAAGGACCTCGACCAGGCCCTGGTGATCGGTTCCATCGCGGTCGTCCTCGGCGGCAGCGCGCTCGGCGTGCTCATCGGCGGGCATC
>NZ_JBFAWY010000037.1:0-66370 GCF_040680575.1 Streptomyces sp. NPDC052020 | reverse complement strand
ACCGCGGCCAACTCCCCACCCAGCACACCCGCTCAACGACACACCCCATCAAACGGACACGCCACCAGCGAACACACCTGACCAAGCACTACTAGAACTTCGGCACCGGAGCCTGCGCCTCCACCAGGGCCGCCGCCTCCTCCTCGCTCTGCACCGAGGGCGGGGACCCGGCGAGCGGCTTGCGGGCGGTCTCCTTCATACAGGCCACCGCGACGACGCCGACCACGGCCGCGGCCATCGAGTAGTAGGCCGGCATCATCTCGGAGCCGGTCGCGCCGATCAGCGCGGTGATGACGAGCGGGGTGGTGCCTCCGAACAGGGACGCCGCCAGGTTGTACCCGACGGACAGCGAGCCGTAGCGGACCGAGGTCGGGAACATCGCCGGGAGCGCCGCGGACATCGTGCCGAGCAGGCAGACGAGCGACAGGCCGAGCATCAGCATCCCGCAGGAGATGGCGGGCAGGCTGCCCTCCCGCACCAGGACGAACGCCGGGGCGGACAGGACGAGGAAGCCCAGCATCCCGGTCATGAGGAGAGGTTTGCGGCCCAGCCGGTCGGAGAGCCTGCCCACCTGGTTGATGACCAGCATGAGTACGACCATGGTGGCCACGAGCATCAGCAGGCCGTGGGTCTCGCTGTAGTGCAGCTCGTCCGAAAGGTAGGTGGGCATATAGGACAGCAGCATGTAGTCGGTGATGTTGTAGGCGCCCACCAGCGCGATGCACAGCCCCAGGGTGCGCCAGTGCTCGCGGAAGATCTTGGCCAGGTCGCCCCGGGCCGTGGCCGGCGGCGCTTCCGCCGCCCCGGGCACATGGACGTTCGCCTCCTCCAGCTTGAGATAGGCCGGAGTGTCGTCGAGCCGGAGCCGCAGGTAGATCCCGATCACGCCGAGCGGGGCCGCGGTGAGGAACGGCACGCGCCAGCCCCAGGCGTCCATCGTGCCGGGACCGAGCCAGGCGGTCAGGACGGTCACGAGCAGGGCCGCGCCGGTGTACCCGGCGAGCGTTCCCAGTTCCAGGAAGCTGCCGAAGAATCCCCGTCGCCTGTCCGAGGCGTATTCGGCGATGAAGGTGGAGGCGCCGCCGTACTCCCCGCCGGTGGAGAAGCCTTGCAGGAGCCGGAAGAGGATCAGCAGGACCGGTGACCAGAAGCCGATCGCGGAGTAGCTCGGGACGAGCCCGATGGCGGCGGTGCCGATCGCCATGAGGATCATGGTCAGTGCCAGGACCTTCTTACGGCCGATCTTGTCGCCCATCGGCCCGAACACCATGCCGCCCAGCGGACGGACCAGAAAGGCCACGGCGAACGTGGCGAACGAGGACAGCAGCTGGGCCGTGTCGTTGCCGGAGGGGAAGAAGACGCGGCCGAGGGTGGCGGCCAGATAGCTGTAGATGCCGAAGTCGAACCACTCCATGGCATTGCCGAGCGACGCCGCCTTCACCGCCCGCCTGACCGCCCGCTCGTCCGTCACCGTGATGTCCGACCGGCGCAGCCTGGGGTTCCGCCGGCGCCTGACGGCGCGGAAGAGGGTGGGGTGGCGCCTGACCGCCGCGGGATCGGGCATGCGGCCGCTGTCGCCGAAGGACGTGACGGACTCTCTGTGCGGCATACCGCTCCAAATAGACCTGGCTTATTGCACTTATCAACAGAACTTGTCACAAAAACAGGCATTTCAGTCATGTTGATCGCGGCGGATGAGCCGGCGGGTTCCCGGAGGGGCGTGCGGACCCCGCCGGGACGGAGGCGCCCGGGCGGAGACCCGCCCGGCGGGGCAGGCCTTCCCCGGTCCGCGGCCGCGCTGTCGGTGGCACGGCGCCGGCGGTGGGAGAGGGCTCAGGTGTCCGGGTGTCCGTCGCGCAGTTCGGGGGTGGCGATGCCGACGTAGGCCACGGCGAGCAGGCACAGCGCTCCGCCCGTCACCAGGGCGGCGCCGGCGGAGGTCCAGCCGGCGACGAGGCCCGCGCGCAGGCTGCCCAGGTGCGGACCCGCCTGGCCGACGACCAGTTCGGCGGCCGTCACCCGGCCCAGCAGGGCGTCCGGTGTGCGGGTCCGGACGATCGTGGTGCGGGAGAGGACGGCGGCCGCGTCCGCCGCCCCGGCCAGCGCCAGCATCCCCAGGCCCGCCCAGGCGCTCGTCGCCAGCCCGAACAGGGCGAGGGCGGCGCCCCAGGTGGCGGAGGCGCACAGCATCACCGGGCCGGGGCGGCCCAGGCGGGTGACCGGTCCGGAGAACGCGGTCGCGACGACCCCGCCCAGTGCCAGTGCCGACAGGAACAGGCCGAGCGTGCGCGGATCACCGCCGAAACGTTCCTCGTTGACCAGCGGGAAGAGGCTCGTCGGCATGGCCAGGACGGTGGCGGCCAGGTCGGTGACCAGCGCGCCGCGCACCACCCGGTGGCGGCCGAGGAAGCGCAGTCCGTCCAGGATGCCGTGCAGCCCGGGGCGGGACTTCCCGCCCTCGGGCGGCAGCGCGGGCAGGCCGAAGGCGCCGTAGAAGGACAGACCGAAGCTGAGGGCGTCCAGGAGGTAGCAGGCGCCGATGCCCCACCAGCCGAGGACGACGCCGGCGACGGCCGGGCCGAGCAGCATCATCGCCTGGCCGGAGACCGCGTCGAGGGCGAGGCCGGCCGCGACTTGGTCCTTGGGCAGCAGTCGCGGTACGAACACCCCCGCTGCCGGGGCGCCGGCCGCCGCGAAGGACGCCTGCGCCGCGACCAGCAACAGCACCACCGCCACCGGCACCCGCCCGGTGAACGCCTGCGCGGCGAGCAGCAGCGAGCAGGCGGCCTGGCCGATGGTGGTCGCCAGGTATACGCGGCGCCGGTCGGCCCGGTCGGCCCAGGCACCGGCCGACAGACCGACCACGACCATGGGAAGCGCCTGGGCCAGGCCCACCGCGCCGCTCCAGCCGGCACTGTGGGTCATGTCCCACACCTGGTACATGACGGTGACCATGGTCATGAACCCGCCGAGCGTGGACACGGTGCGTCCGATCAGCAGCCGCCGGAAGGCGCGGGAGCCCAGAGGGCGGACGTCCAGCAGGGAACGGGCCAGGCTCACGACGACGGGACGGTGGCGGGCACCGGGTGGTTTCTCACGGCGTAGGACGCTAACCCGGCCCCCGGCCGTTCGTCCAACCGGATGACGCGGGGACACCGGCGGCGGGTACACGGGCCGCGAAGGCGAGGACCGCTCCGCCCGGACGGGGCGAGGTGTCCCGTCCGGCACGCCGGTCCGACGTCGCGTGCGGCCACGGGCGCGGGCGGCCGGGGGTCTCCCGCGATCAGGTACACCCCGCCCGGTGGCGGCGGGCGCGCTCCTACGGCGCCCGCCGCCACCGGGCACGGGCCGTCCGCGCCGCTCCGGCGCGGCGCTGGGCCAGGGCCGCGCCCACGAGAACGACGCCGATACCGGCGCCCTGCACGGCCGTCAGCCGCTCTCCGAGCAACAGCACCCCCGTCCCGCTCCCGGCGACGACCTCCACCGTGGACAGCACGCTCGCCGTGGCCGGCGCGAGAAAACGCTGCGCCGCGAGCGCGCAGAGGCAGGCCAGGAGTGTGGAGACGACGGCGATCCACAACAGCACCGCCCACACCGGCACCACCATCACCTCGCCCACCCGGGCGGGGGCGTCCAGCATCCGGTAGGGGAAGGCGCTGACCGGACGCGCCAGGTCGACCGCCACCGCGCCCGCGCTGACGCCGAGCGCGGTCACGGCCGTGGCGTCGCGCCGGGCCAGCGCCCGCCCGGCGAGCAGGAACCGCAGGGACAGCGCGACCGCCGCGCCCAGCGCGGCGAGCACCCCGACCCCGTCCAGCCGCGGCCCCGACCACACCTGCCCCACCAGCAGCAGCCCCGCCACCACCAGGGCCGTGCCCAGCCAGACGGGCGTCGGCTGCCGCACCCCGCGCAGCACCCGCAGCCACACCACCACGATCACCGGCGCCAGGAACTGCAACACCACGTAGACACCGACCGGGATGCGGGCCACGGAGACCGCGCACAGGGTCTGCACCCCCGCGAAGGACCCCGCTCCCACGGCCGCCACCACGGGCCAGTCCCGTGGAGCGACCCGCAGGGCGCGCGGGCTGCGCACCAGCGTGACCACCAGCAGCGGCACCGCGGCGAGGCTGAGGCGGGCCTGGCTGATGTCCAGCGGGGCGAGACCGGCCTCGCCGAGCACCTTGCTCGCCGCACCGCCGGTACCGAAGCAGCAGGCCGACAGGACGGCGAGCGCGACGCCCGCGCCGCTCCGGCGGGCCGCCCCGCTCAGACGCCGCCCTCCCCGTCCGCTTCCGGAAGGAACCGGCGGTCGCGGGAGCCCAGCGGCCGCGGCCACCACCGCGCCTCCGCTGCCCCGGACGCGGGGAAGGGCCGGCCCAGCAGACCCCTCTGCCGTGCCTGGAGGCAGCGCGGCGCGAACGCCCGCGCCCCGCCCGGCGGTTCCGTCACCCCGTCGACGATCACCCTGCCTTCGGTCGCCGGCGTCACCGGCCCGCGCGCGGTGCGCCCGGGCCCGGAGAGCGTGCGGGTGCCCACGGGAGGTGGGGCGATGGTGTGCACCGCGCTCATGCGGCGATCCAGTACCGGGTGAGGTGGCGGCGTTCGTCCGCGTACTGTGAACGCGCGTGCAGCATCCGCTGGTTGTCCCAGATCAGCAGCGCCCCGTCCGGGATGAGCACCTGGGTGCGGTGGTGCGCGAACAGCGCGCCGACCCGGTGCGCGAGGTCGATGCCCCGCTGCCCCAGCGGCAGCTGCTCCGGCGGCGGGGCGGCGTCCAGCGGGGCGTCGTAGTCGGCGGCCGTGAGCAGGTTGTAGCTGAACCGCAGGACGGGCCGCTTCCCGTCGTACGACAGCATCGGCACGGTCACCGGCCGGTGGCCCTCCCGGTCGGCGTCCGGGCCGGGGAAGGCGACGGCGGCACCGGTCAGCAGCGCCCTGTCCTCGGCGGCGAGCAGCCCGAGCAGGGTGTGCAGGTCCAGCAGGTCGGTGTGGCCACCGCCGCAGCGGGCCTGGCGGTGGCAGTACAGGGCCAGATAGCGCGGACTGGGATTCCAGCCGGGTGCCTCGGTGTGGGCCCGGATGGTGTCGCGGCTCTGGGAGTAGGCCCGGCCCTCATGACCGGGGCGGTGGACGACCTCGTGCTCGACGGTGCCCGTGTACTGCGGCAGGAAGCGGCCGATCCGCTGTAACAACTCGATGGCGTGGCGCTGCCCGCCGAGCCGTTCCACGACGGCGTAACCGTCCTGCTCCAGCCGGTCCAGGACGGCGGCGAGGCGGCCGGCGGCAAGGTGTGGCGCTGTCAAAGCGTGCCTCCCTTCGGCATGTCACCCGTGTCACGTCACGATGCCGGAGCTCCCCCCGACCGGGGCACACCCCGGCACCACGCGGCCCATCCTCGGCAGCCGCGGGGGGTGGGGCAACGAGGAATGACCGCTTCCGGACACCGGCGCACGAGAGGACCGCCGCGGCCGGAGCCCGGCACTCCACCACCCCTGTCAAGGCACGGGACCGCCCGCCCCGCCCTGTGCCCCTGACGTCACCGAGGACCCTCGGCCCGCTGAGGACGGCCGGTTCCCCCGCGCACGGTCTCGGCCGGACGGCCGGAAGACTCCCGCCGCGCCTCCGGGCAGGGCAGCCGGGATCTCCGGCCCCGGTCCCCCTCTTCCTCGCCGGGCGGAACGCCCGCCCGGCACGTCCCACGGCCGCGATCACGGCGGCTTCGGGCTCGGCTGCCGCGATCGGTCCGGTGTTCGCCCGGAGCGCGGCGGGTACCGCTGGTCCCTGCCCGGCCGCTCCGCCCGACGCGACGGCCGCTGAAAGCCCGGAGGTGGCTGCGATGCCGGGGCGAGGCGTACCGCCACAAAACGAAGGGCCCCGCCACGCGGCGGGGCCGTTGTGCGGTACGTGCCACGTCCGTGCCGTCCGGCGCGTGCATGATCGTGTAACGCGGCGGGTCGTCCCCGTGGAAGCGGAAGAACGTGCGCCCGTCGTCCTTCGACTGACGCACGATCACGTCGACGCCTGGCAGAGCCTCGTACGTCGCCTGGTCCCGCGCGGTCGTCGGCTCGCAGGCTTCGGTCCGTCCGGCGTCGCGTACGCAGATCAGCGCCAGGCTCCAGGCGATTCGTCCGGCCCGCGGGTGGGCGGCCGCCAGCTCCCGCATCCGGGCGTCGGCCTGGGCGAAGGCCGTCTTCCGGTGATCGAACTCCGTCTCCGGCTCGTCGAACCGCCGGTCGTCGAACCCGCTGCCGAAATGCGCCTCCAGCGCGCCGGAGACGACGACTCGCCAGGCCAGGAAGAGCGCCGCCACGACGATCAGCGTGACGAGCACGATCCGGCCCGGCGAGCGCCGCCTCAGGCGCCGCTCGCGTTCGAGGGCGTCAGAACGAACCACTGATGGGTACTTCGACGTCCGCCACCGCGATCGCCGGGGGGTATACCGGCTTATATATCCGGCGACTGATCGCTCCGCCGCAGCGCGAGAACGGCCGGCCCCTGGCGGAGCAGGCCGGCCACGCGGGCCCGGACCGAATCCAGCGGATGCGGAACCGGATCGAGCGGGACGCCGGCGAGGCGAGCGGTCGACGGTGTAATCAAGTTTGACTAATCGACCAGGGCACCGTAGCTTGGGCCCCCGCTAGTCAAGTTTGATTAATGACGGAGGGGGCGTTGTGTCTGATCACGATCCGGCGATCGTCGTCGAGGGCCTGCGGAAGAAGTACGGGGACAAGCAGGCCCTCGACGGCCTCGATCTCACGGTCCGAGCCGGGACCGTCCAGGGCATTCTCGGCCCGAACGGCGCCGGCAAGACCACGGCCGTTCGCATCATGTCCACGCTGCTGCGCCCCGAGGAGGGGCGTGTCGAGGTGGCGGGCCTCGACGTGCGGACCCGGGCCGACGAGGTACGCTCGCGGATCGGGCTGCTCGGCCAGAACGCCGCCGTCGACGAGGAGCTCAGCGGCCGCCAGAACCTGGAGATGTTCGGCCGGCTCTACCATCTCGGCGCGCGCCGCGCCGGCGCCCGGGCCGATGAGCTCCTGGCCCGGTTCGGGCTCGCGGACACCGGCGACAAGGCGGTCAAGCGGTACAGCGGCGGCATGCGGCGAAGGCTCGACCTGGCGGCCTCGCTCATTTCCCGGCCGCAGGTGCTCTTCCTGGACGAGCCCACGACCGGGCTTGACCCCCGCGGCCGCACGGAGGTCTGGAGCGCGGTGCGTTCCCTGGTCGGCGGCGGCACGACCGTCCTGCTGACCACGCAGTACCTGGAGGAGGCCGACCAGCTGGCCGACCGGATCGCCGTGATCGACCACGGGAAGGTCATCGCCGAGGGCACGGCGGACGAGCTGAAGTCCAGGACGGGCGGTGACCGCATCGACGTGGTCCTGCACGACACGGCCCAGCTGGCCCTCGCGGCCTCCCTGCTGCCCGGTGACGTGGTGGTGGACGAGGACCGGCGGATGGTCAGTGCCTCGGTCAGCGACCGGATGGCCGCGCTGACCGAGACGGTCGGCGCGCTGCGGGCGGCCGGCGTCGAGGCGGAGGACATCGCGGTACGGCGGCCGACGCTCGACGAAGTCTTCATGCACCTGACGAAGGGGGACGTGGCATGAGTGCGACGCACACGCACAGTGCGGGCACGGCGCACGGTACGGGCTCGAAGCTGAGCTGGGCGGTCACGGACTCCTGGACGATGACCAGGCGCGAACTGGCCCACTGGGCGCGCCGGCCCGTACAGGTGGCCGTCGGACTGGTGTTCCCGGTGATGATGCTGCTGATGTTCAGCTATCTGATCGGCGGCGGACGGGGCGTCGAGGGCGACTTCAAGGCGTACCTGGTCCCCGGCATGCTCACCATGACCATGGCCTTCGGTCTGGAGGCGACGATGCTCTCGGTCACCCAGGATCTCGGCAAGGGGGTCATCGACCGGTTCCGTTCGATGCCGATGACCTCCGGCGCGGTCCTGGTCGGCCGGAGCGTCGCCGACATGCTGGAGTCGGCGGTCGGCCTGACCGTGATGATCGCGGTCGGATATGCGATCGGCTGGCGCTGGCACGAGGGCTTCGCCTCCTTCCTGGGCGCCGTGGGACTGCTGTTGCTGCTGCGGCTCGCGATGCTGTGGATCGGCATTCACCTGGCGATGGTCGCGGGCAGGCCGGAACTGGTGCAGGCGGTGCAGATCCTGGTCTGGCCGGTCAGCTTCCTCTCCAACGCCATCGCCTCGCCCGCGTCGATGCCGTCCTGGCTGGGCGCGATCGTGGAGTGGAACCCGATGTCGGCGACGGCCACCGCGGTGCGCGGCCTGTTCGGCAACCCGGGCGCGGGGGGCGGCTCCTGGGCCACGGCCCACGCGGAACTGCTCGCGGTGGCCTGGCCGGTGGCCCTGACCGCGGTGTTCTTCCCGCTGGCGGTGAAGCGGTTCAGGGGTCTGAGCCGCTAGGCAGGCCGTGTCTCTCGCGAGCAGTGCGCGGGATGGCCGGTGGACGGGCGCCCACCGGCCGGCGGACCGCCCCCGCTGCCGCTGCCGCCCCGGCCGGCGGCGGCGCCGTGAGCCCTCTGCCCCTGCTGCGGGTCCTCGCCGGGGTGCACGATTGCGCGGCGCTGCGCGCCGGTATCGAACTCCGCGTGTTCGACGCCCTCGCCGACGGCCCGCGCGAGGCCGAGGCCGTGGCACGGGCCGTCGACGCCGATGCCCGGGCGATCCGGGTCCTGCTGGACGTGATCGTCACCATCGGCGGGGTCCTCGTCCGCGAGGAGGAGGGCTACGCCCTCACCCCGGTGAGCCGCAGGTATCTCCTCACCGGCGGCGCGGACTACCTCGGTGCCGTCGCCGGCACCCACCTGCACGACTTCGTGTGGGAGGCGGAGCGGCGGCTGGCCGAGTCGGTCCGGGCCGGCGGCAGCGTCGTCACCGATGTCGGCAACCCCCACGAGCACCCGTTCTGGCGCGCCTTCGCGGAGGCCAGCGGCTGGATCGCCGCCCAGGGAGGACAGGCCCTCGCGGAACTGCTCACGCCCTGGGCGCGGGAGCGCGCCGCACTCAGGGTCCTCGACCTGTGTGCCGGCAGCGGTCGCTACGGCTGCGCGCTGGCGGCCGCGCTGCCCCAGGCCGAGGTCACCCTCCTGGACTGGCCGGGTGTGCTGGCGGTCCGCCGGGACGCCCCGGAACGCCGTGCGGTGCGCGAACGCGTCGGGGAGATCGCCGGTGACCTGTTCACCGTCCCCTACGGGGAACCGTACGACCTGATCCTGCTCAACAACGTCCTGCACAACTTCGGCCCCGACCGGTGTGAGGCCCTGCTGGAGCGGGTGGCCGCCGCTCTGCGGCCCGGGGGCCGGGTGGTCGTCCAGGAGCTGGTCCCCACGGGCGCCGACGCCCACCGCGACCATGTCGCCCACGTCTTCTCGATGATGATGCTCGCCCTGACGGCACAGGGCCGGACCTACTCCCTGGACGAGCTCACGGCCATGCTCGGCACCGCGGGCCTGGAGGTCACGTCCGTGCACGACGCCCCGGACCACATGTTCACCGTCTTCCTGACGGCTGACAGGACGCCGTGCCGGGGCGGCGGGAATGATGATCCGGTCACGCACGGGGAGCCGACGAGGGGCGGCCGGATGCACCGGGAACTGATCGCGCTCGCCCTGCGCGTGCGGCCGGGGCAGGAGACGGCACTGGCCCGCGTTCTCGCCGGGACACCGGCGGACGGCCCCCGGCGCGCACGGTCCGCGCCCGCGGTGGCCACCTTCACCGCCGCGGGCCGGGTGGTTCACCTCGCGGGGGTCACCGAGCCCCTCGCCGCCCCGGACCGCCTGACCGCCGGGATGGCCGGGATCGCCGAGGGATCCGACGAGGAGCGCAGCGTCCGCGCGCTGTGCCGGGTCCCCGAGGACGTCTCGACAGCCGCCCACCTCGCCGGCGCCCGTCTCGACCGGCGGGCGCACCACGTCCGGCCGGGGCCGCCGGCCGAGCGGGTGCACCACCGGGCCCTGCTCTATCCCGTCCGGCCCGGACACGGCGAGGCGCTGTGCCGCCTGCTCGCCGCCGGCGTCGCGCCCGGCACCCCCCGGCAACTCGCCTCGGCCCTGGTGAGCAGCACGGTGTACGGCAGGGACGACACCGTGGTGCGCTACTGGACGGCCCCGGCCGAGGAGGAGCTGGACAACGTCGCCCGGGTCGCGCCGCGCTCCGGACTCGGCGCCCGGCTGAACCGCCTGCTGGACTTCGCCGCCGACCTCACCACCCCCCAGGGCTTCCGCGCCTTCTTCACCGCCTGCGCCATGACGCCGGTGAGCTGACGGGGGGCGACATCGCCCCGGTGACCCCGGCCAGGGCTGGTCGGTCGCAGGGGCCGGGCGGCACCGTCTCGGCTGCCCGGGACAGGCCAGCGCCTGACGGTGGCTCAGGTCCGACCGCTCCTCCTGGTTCGGTGACGCGCCTCACACCTGGCGCCTGTCAGCAATCGGGGCGCCGTCTCGTTCAAGGGGCACGCGAACGAGACAGGAGCAACGCCATGAAGTACCGCATCGTCGTACTCGGCGCCGGATACGCCGGGGCCTTCGCCGCCGGAAACCTGGCCCGCCGGCTCTCCCCCGCCGACACCGAGATCACCGTCGTCAACGCCGAGCCCGACTTCGTCGAGCGGATGCGGCTCCACCAGCTCGCGGCCGGCCGGGACCTCGCGTTCCGCAAGCTCGCCGACGTGTTCGCCGGCAGCGGGGTGCGGCTGCGCCTGGCGCGCGTCACCGGCGTCGACCCCGAGCGCAGGACCGTCGCCGTGACCGGCGGTGACGGCGACGGCGAACTCGCGTACGACACGCTTCTCCACGCGCTCGGCAGCTCCGTCGCCCACCATGGCGTCCCCGGGGTGGCCGAGTACGCCTTCGACGTGGCCGGACTGTCCTCCGCGCTGCGTCTGCGCGAGCGCCTGGCCGGCCTGGGCGCGGGCGGCACCGTGCTGGTCGTCGGTGAGGGGCTGACCGGCATCGAGGCCGCCACCGAGTTCGCCGAGTCCCGGCCCGACCTCTCGGTCGCGCTCGCCGCCCGCGGCGAGCTGGGCGCCTGGCTCTCCCCGAAGGCCCGCCGCCACCTGCGCCAGGCCTTCGACCGGCTCGGCATCACCGTCCACGAGCACACCGCTATCGAAGCCGTCGAGCCGGCGCGGGCGATCGCCGCCGACGGCAGGTCCGTCCCGGCCGAGGTGACCGTGTGGTCGGCCGGGTTCGCCGTCCACCCCATCGCGGCCGACAGCGGTCTGGAGGTCACCGGAACCGGCCGGATCGTCGTCGATCGCACCATGCGCTCGGTCTCGCACCCGGACGTCTACGCCGCCGGTGACTGCGTCCACGCGATCGGTGACAACGGCCGGCCGCTGCCGATGTCCTGTGCCTCGGCCGGCTCCACCGCCACGCAGGCGACGGCCGCGATCATCGCGCGCCTGACCGGCCGCGAGGTCCCGGTCACCGGGCTGAAGTACCACGGCAACCACATCAGCCTCGGGCGGCGGGACGCGATCTTCCAGATGGTGGACGGGGATGCCCGGTCGACGTCCTGGTACCTGGGCGGCCGGACCGCCGCACGGCTCAAGGCGGGCGTGCTCAAGGGGGCCGGGTGGGGCATCGCCCATCCGACCTTCGGCGTGCCGAAGCGCCGGCGCCGCCCGGCCACCGGGCCCGACCGGGCCGGTGTGAGGGCCGCCGCATAGGGTGTTCCGCCATGGACAGCGCAGCCATCGAACGGTTCGAGGCCAGCCGGGGCCGGCTGGCCTCGCTCGCGTACCGTCTGCTCGGCTCCGCCGCCGACGCCGAGGACGCCGTACAGGACACGTTCCTGCGCTGGCAGGCTGCGGACCGCGAACGGGTCGAGGCGCCGGAAGCGTGGCTGACCAAGGTCGTCACCAACCTCTGCCTCGACCGGCTCCGCTCCGCGCGGGCGCGCCACGAGCGCGCCGCCGGCACCTGGCTGCCCGAGCCGCTCCTCGAGGGCGATCCGATACTCGGCCCGGCCGACACCTTCGAGCAGCGCGAATCGGTGTCCCTGGCCGTGCTGACCCTCATGGAGCGCCTCTCACCGGTCGAGCGGGCCGTCTACGTCCTGCGCGAGGCCTTCTCGTACAGCCACGCCGAGATCGCCGGGATCCTCGGCATCACCGAGTCCGCGAGCCAGCAGCATGCCCACCGCGCCCGGACCCGGGTCGCCGCCGAGCGCCGCCGCGGCGGCGAGACCGACCCCGCGTCCGCGCGCCGGGTCGTCGAGGAGTTCCTCGCCGCCGCCGCGTCGGGGCGCACCGAACGGCTGGTGGCGCTGCTCACCGACGACGTGACGGCGGTCTCGGACGGCGCCGGACTGGCCAAGCGGCTGCTGCGGTACACGACACGCGAGCGGGTCGCCTCCCATGTGCGGGCCGGCTTCAAACCCACGCCGGCGAAGCGGCGGCTGGCCGGCGGCTCGCCCGCGTTCCATGTCGCGCTGGTCAACGGCGACCCGGCCGTCCTCGCCGTGGTCGACGGCCGGGTCGCGGGCACCGTGGTGTTCGAGGTCCGCGACGGCAAGGTCGCGTCCCTGCGCGGCATCGCCGCCGCCAACCGGCTCGCGCGCCTCAACCACGCCTGGCGGCAGCACGAACCCGACACGCCGTTCCTCAACGTATGGTGACCTGTCATCGCGATCCCATGACCTGGGTGAGAGCGAGAACGGCGCTCCTTCGGCCCCGCGCTGACAGCCTGCCCGGCACGCCCGCCCGCGTCGCCTCCTAGCTGGCCGTCGACGACGTCGACCGTCGCGCCGAAACCGCGACGGCGATCGGCGCGCGTCTTGTCGTGCCTCCCTTCGACGCGGGCGGTCAGGGCCGCATGGCGACCCTGATCGACCCGGTGGGCGCTGCCTTCTCGCTGTGGCGGCCCGGCAGGTTCTCCGGATCGACGCGCGCCCCCAGCCCTGTGCTCAAAGAGTCGGACCGGACGCGGGAGTGTCGTGGCGTCGAGAGGTCAGACGCGGAGCATGTCGGTCGAGACCGCCCAGAGGCGCTCGGCGACAGCGGGATCGAGCGCCCATTCTTGACACCGTGCGGGTGCTGCGCGAGGCCGGCGTCGTTCGTCACGGTGTAGGCCCCCGTGCGCGTCATCGGGGTAGTGGCCTCCAGAGGGGGCGGACTTTGGGGCGGCGGCCGCGACAAGGCCGGTGGCGGTCCCTGCTGGACTGTCTTGTACGTGAAGACTCCGGCGGCCTCGGCCGCGTCGAGTGACCGCTTCTGTCGCTGAGTGAGGTTCCGCCGCGGGCCCGTCGCGACACCGCCGGGGTTCACTGCGTTGGCGACGATGCCGTCGGACGCCCACAGGCGGGTCGCCCCGACGGCGAACGCGGCGTCGTCAGTCCGTCGCGGTGCGGCGGGCGTAGGCGCGGGCGGCTCGGGCGCGGTCGCCGCAGCGGGTGGAGCACCACTGGCGACGGCCGTGCTTGAGCAGGAAGCGGTTGCAGGGCGGGGAGGCGCAGGCGGCTAGGCGGGCGGCGTCCGGGGAGGTGAGCAGATCGGCGGCGTCGGCGGCGACGACGGCCAGGGCGTGCTCGACGATCGCGGTGGTGGGGTGGGGGGTGGCGCGGTAGGGACCGGCCTTCTCGTCCCACAACAGGAGGGGTGCGGTGGGGACGCGGGTCATCGCGTCGTTGATCGCCGTGACGGCGGCGGGCAGGGCGGGCTGTCCGGCGACACGGGAGGCCAGTAGCGACCTGACCTGTTCGCGCAACGAGCGCAGCTGCGTCGCGCATACCTCCGCCAAGCCGGCGTCGGCCGGGGCGAGGTCGCGCCGCGCCAGCCACCGCTCGGCCCGCGCCGGGGTTCCCAGGAGGTCGGCTGTGTGCCCGCCGGGCAGTGCGACGGCACTGTTGGCCAAGGCCAGGGCCGGATGCTCCGCCTCGCCCGGTGCCGACGGCAAGGCGGCTTCTTCCGTCACGAACTCTTCCATGCCTCTCATGGTACGGGTTGCATCCATCCGTGAGACACACGTACAGTCGACTCACGGTTAACGCGCAACCTATCCGTGAGGAACTTTTTTCGTGTCTTCCCCGACCCCGCAGACCGCCCCCTTCCCCGTCCGCGTCTTCGGCGGCCCGACTGCCCTCTTCGACTACGGCGGCCTGCGCTTTCTCACCGACCCGACCTTCGACGGCCCCGGCGAACACCAGGCACCGGCCGTCGTGCTGACCAAGACGGCGGCGGCCGACGGCAGCCCGGCCGATCTCGGCCGCGTCGACGTGGTCCTGCTCTCCCATGACGAGCACGCCGACAACCTCGACACCTCCGGCCGGGCCCTGCTCGCCGACGTCCCGCTGACGCTCACCACCCCCGGCGGCGGAGAGCGTCTCGGGGAGGCGGCCACCGGCCTCGCCGACTGGCAGTCGGTCGAGCTCGAGCGCCGGGACGGCGGGCCCGGCACGGTGACCGTGACCGGCGTGCCCGCCATCCACGGCCCCGGCCCCCGCGAGGAGGTCGAGCCGATCACCGGCCAGGTCGTCGGGTTCGTCCTGACCGGCGAGGGCCTGCCCACCGTCTACGTCAGCGGCGACAACGCCTCTCTCGACGCGGTCAGGGACATCGCCGAGCGCTTCGCCCCGGTGGACACGGCCCTCCTCTTTGCCGGAGCGCCCCGCTTCGCCGAAGTCTTCGACGGCGAGGTGATCGTTCTGGACAGCGCCCAGGCCGCCCAGGCCGCGAAGATCCTCGATGCCGGCCACGTGGTCCCCGTCCACTACGACAGCTGGGCCCACTTCACCGAGGGCCGTGACGAGCTCGTCGCCGCCTTCGCCGCCGCCGGTCTCGCCGGCCGCGTCGACTTCGGCGTCCGCGGCTGACCCCACGCACGCTGGGCACAGAGACCGGACACGGCCGGGCGCCCGCCGACAGAGACCCGCCGCGACTGTCGGCCGGCGCCCGGCGCCTCCCTCACCTCCCGCACCACCGAAGGACCGCACGACCATGACCGACCCGATCCGCGGCACCCGCCATGGCTCCGCCCCCGCCCCTCTGTCCGTACTGGACTCCGCCATGACCGGCACCGGCCAGACCGCCGCGGAGGCTCTGGCCGGCAGCATCGAACTCGCCCGGCTCGCCGACCGGCGCGGCTTCACCCGCTACTGGATGAACGAGCACCACGCCATGCCCGGCGTCTCCACCTCCAGCCCGCCCGTCCTGCTGGCCCGGCTCACCGCGGAGACCAGCAGGCTGCGGCTCGGCGCGGGCGGGATCATGCTGCCCAACCACCCGCCGCTGGTCGTCGCCGAACAGTTCGGCATGCTGGACGCCCTCGCCCCCGGCCGTATCGACCTGGGCCTGGGCCGCGCCCCGGGCACCGACCACGCCACGGCCGCCGCCCTGCGCCGCGGCGCGAGCGGCGCCGAGGACTTCCCCCAGCAGGTGGCCGAGCTGCTGCACTTCCTCGGCGACGACTTCCCCGCCGAACACCCATACGCCGGCCGCGTGTACGCCGTGCCCGGGCCCGCCCAGGACCGGCTCAACGGCGTCACCCCGCCCGCCGGCCGCCTGCCGGTGTGGCTGCTCGGCTCGTCCGGCTACTCCGCGCAGCTCGCCGCCCGGCTCGGCCTGCCGTTCGCCTTCGCCGCGCACTTCAACCCGCGCGATGTCGTGGCCGCCCTGCGTCTGTACCGCGAGCGCTTCACCCCGTCCGAGGCCCTGGCCGAGCCGTACGCGCTGGTCAGCTTCACCATCGCGGCATCCGACGACGAGCGGGAGGCCCGCCGCCAGGCCGGCACCCTCGCACACGCCATGCTCCGCATGTTCCAGCGCAAGTCCTACCTGCTGCCGTCCCCCGAGGAAGTGGACGCCTACACCTACGACGCCCAGGAACGCCAGATCGTCGACAGCTGGCTGAACCACGTCCCGCACGGCACCCCCGGGCAGGTCACCGCCCACCTGAACCAGGTCCAGCGGGACTCCGGCGCGGACGAGCTCATGATCGGCGGCGTCGGCCACTCCGTCCAGGCCCGGCTGCGTTCCACCGAGCTGATCGCCGACGCCTACGGCATGCCCGACACCCCGCGCTGACACGGGACGGACGATCCTCCGCCCGCCAACGCCCCCGTCACCCGAAGTCCCCCGATTCCCGGGAGTTCCCGAGGAGTTCTCGTGGCCACCGTTCTCGCCCTGTCCGGCAGCCCCTCCCAACGTCCCGTACCGCGCTCCTGGCCGAGCACACCGCCACGGACCTCCGGGCCCGCGGCCACCGGACCCACGTACTCACCCCGCGCGGCCTGCCCGCGGCACCGCTGTTCACCGCGCTCGGCGCCCAGGTCACCCAGGGGCCGGTTCGTCCTGGGCCGGCACAGCACGACCTCCCCGGACGGCGCGATGGCCCTCGCCCACGACGCCGAGCGGCAACTGGCCCACATCATCGGCCACTTCGTCCGCGCTCTCCCGTTCCGCGCACACCTGAACGCCGCCTGACGACCACCGGGCCCCCCCGTCCGGCAACCCGCCACCCCGGCCTCCCCGAAAGTACGGATCACATGGGCCACCCGCCCCTCGCCTCCCCACGCACCCCGCCCACCGCTGCGCTGTCCCCCTCCATAGCCGCGGCGCAGAAGCGCACCCTGACCGTCCTGCTCGTCTCCCAGGTCCTCAGCGGTGCCGGCCTCGCCGCCGGTGTCACCGTCGCCGGGCTGCTGGCCGGGCAGATGCTCCACGACACCTCGCTGTCCGGGCTGCCCATCGCCCTGCTCACCGCGGGCTCCGCCGGCGCCGCCGTCGTCATCGGACGCGTCTCCCAGCGCCTCGGCCGCCGCCCCGGACTGGCCGCCGGATACCTCACCGGCGCCCTCGGCGGTGCCGGCGTCGTCGTCGCGGCCGCGCTCGGCAGCCCCGCGCTGCTGTTCGTCTCCCTGTTCCTCTACGGCGCCGGCACCACGTCCAACCTCCAGGCCCGGTACGCGGGAGCCGACCTCGCCCCGCCCCATCAGCGTGCCCGCGCCACCTCCACCGTCATCGTCGTCACCACCGCCGGCGGCATCGCCGGCCCCCTGCTCGCCGCCCCCGCCGGGCACCTCGCGACCACACTCCACCTGCCCGCACTGACCGGCCTGTTCCTCCTCTCCACGGTCGCGTTCACCCTGGCCGCACTCACCCTCCTCGTATGGCTGCGCCCAGACCCGCTGGTGCTCGCCCGAGCCCTGCCCGCGGCCTCGGACGAGGGCGCACCCGCCCTTTTCCCCTCCCGGCCCGGCCCCGGCCTGCTCGTCGGCGTCGTGGTCCTCGTCCTCAGCCAGCTCGTCATGGTCGCCGTGATGACCATGACCCCCATCCACCTGCACGCCCACGGCTTCGGCACCGCCGCCTCCGGCCTGGTCATCGCCCTGCACACCGGTTCCATGTACCTGCCGTCCCCACTGGCCGGCCACCTCGTCGACCGATTCGGCGCCACCGCCATGAGCGTGGTGACGGCCGGCACACTGCTCGCCGCGGGAGTGGTCGCCGCCCTCGCGCCCGGACGCTCCATCAGCCTGATCGCCCTCGCCCTCGTCCTGCTCGGCGTCGGCTGGAACTTCGGCCTGGTCACCGGCACCGCGATCGTCACCGACAGCACACCCCTCGCCACCCGCGCCAAGGTCCAGGGACTCGTCGACGTCGCCATCGCCCTTGCGGGGGCTGCCGGCGGCCTGGCCTCCGGCGTCGTCGTCGCCTCGGCCAGCTACCCGGTCCTCGCCGTTCTGTGCGGCGCCCTCGCCTTCGTAGCCGCGCCTGCGGCCATCGTCGCAGCCCGCAAGCGCTTCGCGCGCGCCTGACCGGCGTGGTCGGGGCAGGGACGGGACACCGCAGCACTGGAAAGAGCCCGATCGGTGACCATCACGCTCCCCTTTTCGGCCGACCTACCGTGCCCGTTCGGTGCCCTGTCCAGCGCAGATGGCGATCTCGGCTACGCGTTCGGAGTGCGTGCGGGAACGCAGCGGGCTGGCCGGCGGTTCGGCCGGTGCGGACGCGCCTGCGGATGGCCGCGGACCTGGTGGGCGAACAGTGCGAGGGCGTGCTGCCGCAAGCGGACGGGAAGGCGGGCTACTTGTCACAGACGCCCGGTGCCTTCCGGTCCCTCACCTCGTGGTCCGCCGGCGGCTCGGGCTCGACGGCCGTACCGACATAGCGTGACGGCGCCGGTCACGAGGACGCGCACGCGCCGTCTCCCCGGGGCAGCGCGAACCGGGAGCGCGTCACCAGGAGACCTCTCCCTCGTCGTCGAAGAAGCGGCCCGTCGGCCCGTCGGCGCCGGCCGATACGCAGGCACGGTTGCTGCACGACGGCCGGGCCGACGTAGCCCTGCTGCATCGGCCATTCGACGACACGGCCGGCTTCGACACCGAGGACCTGCACTTCGAGGGTCAGGTCGCGATCCTCCCGGTGGGCCACCCTCTCAGCGCCCGCCCCCACGTGCGGCTCGCCGAGGTCAGCGACCTTCCCGACCTGCCCCTGCCCCGCTGGCCTCGCCCTGACGGCACCTTCCCGGACGGCCCCGGACCGCGGGTGCGCGACCACACGCAACTCACCCAGCTCATCGCCCTCGGCCGCGCCTGCGCGGTCGTGCCGGAGTCGGGCCGCACCGGCCTGCGCGAGGACCTCACCGCCGTACCGGTCTCCGACGCCCCCCACGTCACCACGGTCATCGCCTGGCCCCCGCACAGCCGCTCAACGGCGGTCGCGGGGCTGGTCCGCGCCGCCACCGCCCTGTGACCGCCGGCGGTGAACGCCGGGGCACCGTGCCGGATCTCGGGGACAGCGTCCGGTCCGCCATCAGCTCCCGGCGCATCGCGCGGTACGAGGTGACCGGCCCGCACCGGCGTCGCCAAAACCGCGCCCCTGGCACCGCCAGGCTCCGACGCGAAGGCACAACAAGCCTGCCTCGGTGGCACCTATCGCGCCTCGGCTCAGGCGACGGCACCTCATTTCGTCGGCGGTTCTCGCCTCAGTATTCGAGATCCAGGTAATCGATGTCGTTGATGGCGACGTCCGAGAGACCCGCAGCGCGGGCTCCGCCGTCCTGGAAGTACACGTCTTTGAACCCTTCGGCGATGATCTGGCGCATCTGCCGGTCGCCGGCCCCGGCGTCGCGGGCGTCGAACAGGCGGCGGGCGTACTGCGGGGGAAGGTGCACGGTGAGCCGCCGGAAGCGTCCGTCGTCGGTCGTGCCGACCGGCGCGGTGTACCCGAACCGGGCCCGGGTCTCCACGGTGATCCCTCGGGTGCGGGCGGCCTCGCGGCGCCGGCGCTCGCGGACCCGGGGCTGCCACCGCCGCCGTACCGCGGCCTCGATCCTCGCGGCGATGTCCTTGGGCGGGTTCTTCCTGGCGCCCCGCCGGTAGCGGTTGACGGAGTCCGCGGTGACTCCGATCTCCGCCGCCACCGCCTTCGCCGTGCCCAACCGCCTGAGCAGGTAGCCGATCTGCCCCTTGAGGGTCTTGGGGGGTTCCCGGGTGAAGGTCTCCTGTTCGGCGCGCTCGATGGCGTCCTCGATCTCTCCCGCCACGGCTTCAGCTCCCTTCGGGGGTGGGGTCCCGGCCGTCGGGGCCGGCCGGCCGGAACCAGTTCTTCCGCATCTCGCGCGGGTCATGCCGCCACAGCTCGGAGCGGAGCCGGGTGCGCGCCTCCCGGCGGCCCGGCGTCCGCTCCGGCTCCGGGCCGGTCTCCAGTGACCGGGCGGGGCGGGTGCCGGTGGTCACGGCGCTTACTCACCGTCGTCCATGACGGCGTCGCCGCCCTTGATGTGCCGGGCCGGGTTGTAGCCCTTCTCCATCAGGTCGACGGCCCACAGCAGTTCCTGGACGCCTTCCAGCTTCGCCAGGCCCGGCGTGGGGCCGAGGCGGAACCCTCCGGGCTGGGGCTTGCCCGAGGCGGCGTAGGGCAGGAAGTCCAGCGGCGAGGGTCCGGGACTGGGATAGACGACGCAGTCGGACAGCACGGCGAGCGGGTACAGGCCCGTCATCCGGGACATGTTCAGCAGCTTGCGGTGCATGTTGACCCGGGCCTTGGAGATGACGGCGGCGCGGATGTCCGGGCGCCAGGTCGGCCGCTCCAGGGCCGGCCACCGCTCCCCCGCCTGGTAGTTCTTGCCCTGCGGGCGCTCGCGCAGCTTGCCGACGCCGCCCTTCACGGTCGCCTTGATGGCGGACAGGACCGCGGCCAGGGCCGGGTCGTCCCTGTGCCGCTCCATCGCCGACAGGAACTCCTGATCGGACAGGTCCCGGGTGACACCGAGATCGGCGAGGGTGTCGACGTAGGCGGTCTTGAGCCGGTCGTGCCACGGGTCGAGGTAGGCGCCGGTCTCGCGGCGCAGGTACGCCTCCAGGGGCCGGACGTTGTAGCCGAGCTCCTGGGCGTAGGCGACGGTGTGCGTCTGGTACCAGGCCGGTCCCGTCGGGCGCTCGCCGGTCGGCGTGAACGGCGACGGCAGGCGCGGGTCCAGCTCCACGTGGGAGAGATCGACCAGCCAGGAGCCGGGGATCTTCGGGTTGAACGCCGGGCTCACGAAGTGCACCGGCTCGGACAGGCCTACCGTGAGGCGGGCGGCGGCCGCGAGGAACGCGGTGTTCAGGTCCAGGCCCACCGCGTACGGCAGGCAGCACTCCTCATCGGTCAGGAGGTCGACGTCGCGCACCCACTGGTACGCCTCCTCGTTCAGGAACCCGCCCCTCCAGCCCGAGTTCACGACGACGGGGTGCTCGGGGGTGGCCTCCGGCGGCGCCGGGTCCAGCGGCTCCGTCCCCAGCGAGCCGGGATTGTGGCCGGGCACCCAGTTCCCGGTCGCCTCGTCCCGCACCGCGCGGGTGGGCGGACGCAGCGCCGTCATCAGCTCCAGTCCCGTCACGGCGGTGGAGCCGCGCGGGGTGATGACCCGCTGGGCGTAGACGCCGAGGACCCGGGCGATGTCGGCCGGCTCCATGCCGGCGACGCCGGGCCAGGACCGCTCGTCGAGGGCGTCCCACGACAGGACCGCCAGCTGGACGCACTGCCGTTCACGTCCCTGGGCCTTGCGGTAGATCCGCGCCCAGGGGCCGAAACCGCGCTGCGTGAGCTGCCACTTCGCGCGTCCGGTCTCCTGGACCACCGGGTGGTCGTCGGGCAGGCGCAGGGAGCGGCGCTGCTCGCGGCCCTCCAGGCGCTCGGGCAGCCCGAGCCGCACGGCCGCGGACGCGGTGAGCACGATGAGCGGGTCGGAGTCCTTGCCGTAGCGGTTGAGCTTCGGGGCGCCGAGGCCGGACTCCCGCAGCGTCCACTCCACCAGCTGGGGAACCGTGGTCGCCGGGCAGTCGAGCACGATGCCGTCGGCGCCGTACGCGCAGCCGTCACCGTCCAGCACCGCGAGCGGACCGTGCGGGAACCGGGGATCCGCGGCGGCGGGTTCGGCGGCCCTCACCGCGGCCGGACGACGCGACGACGCCGCCGGGCGCGCGGCCGGACGGCCGGTACGCCCAGACGCGGCCGGACCAGTGGCACGCCCGGGCACGGCCGGGGCGGCGGGCGCCTGCACCGGCACGGCCGTCCCCGCCTCGGGCGCCTCGGAAGCGGCCGGGGCGGTGCACGCGGCCGTCCCCTCCTGCCGCGGTGCGGCGACCGGGGCCTGCGCGACGACGGGGGCGGCGGGGGTGCCGTGCGCGGGGTACTTCGCCGCCCAGCCCTTCAGCAGCCGCTGGTACGCCGTCAGGCGCGGCTCCTTGGGCTCGCTCCGGCCGTTCTCCCAGTTCTTCACGCTCTGGGTCGTCGTCTTCAGCGCGGTCGCGAGGCGGGCCTGGGTGACGCCGGCGGCCTCCCGCAGCCGGGCGCGCTCCGCCGGCGGCGGAAGCTGCGGCTCCTCCTCGAGCAGCGCGTCGACCGACGCGAACAGCTCTTCCTCGGTAGCCATCCGCACTCCTTTCGCACCTCGAACCCTAACCCAATTTATCCTTGTGTTTAGCCCATCCATGTAACCCGAGCGGGTTGAGTCCGGGGTGCGGTGTGCCGTCGATCGACAGGTGTCCAGCCCCCTCGCCCGGTGACCGTGGCTGCGGAGGGGCGAGCCGGTCTTCGACCGGGCCCACCAGATCCTGACCGAACGCGGGCAGCGCGAGCCGGACGAGGATGCCGTCGCGCAGGCTGCGGCAGAGCTACTGGACCGGGCCTCGGACGGGCCAGACCACGAGCCTGGCCGCCGGGCGGCGGAGCCTGCGCCGTGGCGGTTCGCCGCCTGCGAGGCGGTCCTCACCCCGCCCGACGCCGCCGTCCAGGGCCTTGCCGGATCGCCCGGCCGGATCGTCTTCGGCGACAACGGCGGTGGCGACCGGCTCGCGGTCGGCCTGACCCCCGGGCCCTGCGGCCGGACCGGGCAGGTCGTGATGCTGGGCCACGAGCCGTACACGGGAGCCGAGTTGGCCGCCCACTCGTCCACCGGCCCGGTACGGGGGGTCAAGCCGCGCCGGCCCCGCGCACAGTGCGAGGCGCCGCCGGTCGTGGTTCACGTCAACGTGGCCCACCTGCCCAGCGCCGAGGCCGCCGCGCAGCCGGAACTGGAGGTGCTCTGCGTCGGGGTGCGGGACGGCCCTCCGCTCGATCTCACCCCCTGTGACCGGACTCCCGCGTCCGCGGACCCTCACCGCCTACCCGGGCGCCCTCGCCGGCCTCCGGCAGATCGGCCGGCTCACCGGGCCCGAATACCTCGAAGCCGGGCCGGCGGAACGGCGGTCGCTGCTGGACTCGGGGGCCGTCCCCGCAGCCTGGCGGCGGCCGGCATCGCCGCGCGCGGACTGGGCGACCAGGGGCGGCTCGTCGATCCGTCCAACGAGATCCCGGCCCTGTGGGGCCGGCCGCCGATCGTTCGCGTCGTCATCGACGGTGACCTGAGCCCGTTGCCGCCCGCCTGAGCGTGAGGCTTCCCGGCCGCACCCGGCAGGGGGCGTCATCCCGCACCCGAGGGGAGACCCTGGCCGGCCGGCTCGCCAGCGCCCCCGAGGCCGTCGCCGGCCTCCTCGCCGGCCGCGTTTCCCGCCACGGTCACCGGCCCCGGCCACGTCGGCGGCACACCAACCGCCGCAAGATGGCGTCGGCCCCGGCCGGCGGTCCGCAGCGCTTGGCGGCTTACATCGGGCTCCAGGTGACGTCGGCGGCGATGCGGTGCTGGGTGCGGCGGGCACGTGCCGCTGTGTCGATCTTGCGGATGGCGCGCCGGGTGCGGTTCAGGCTGCGGGAGAGTTGTTCGATCACCTCACGTGCTTCGGCGAAGCCGCCCTCGGCGCCGGACGCGGCGGGCTGCCACGCTCCCGCCGCGTCGCGCTGCCGGCCGATGGCCGCGCACGTGTCGATCAATTGCGTCATCAGGATCTGGAGCTGGGTGACGTCCTCGGCGGCGAACGCGTCGGTACTCAGTCGTTGCGCGGTCAACGGGTTCCCCCTTGGTGCTCCGCCGCGCGTGTGCACCGACGCACCGGACACGGGCGTGCGGTGGTGCGTTCGTCGGCAGGCGGAGTGACGCAGACGGTTTCGGGCAAGGCAGGCTGCACAGTCGCCGTCGCGGTGTTCTGTGCCGACGGCGAACGCCCCTGATGGTGCTGCACCTCGGGCAGGGTGTCAACAATCGGAGAAAGCCCACGTCAGACGTGGTGCGCCAGGATTTCGGCATGCCATCATGCGTGGCACCCGCGCCACGATCGGCGACACGGTGGTACGCACGCGGGCCGGTCGCGGCCAGTGCGCGGTGCGGGCACCCCCGGGTCAACCGCCGCGTCGCGCGCGCGCCTCGTCGCGGAGCTGGGCCAACACCGGCAGCAGGGTGACGACGTCGATTTCGCCGGCGCCGCGCAACGCCACAGAGGTGGAGTCGAACTCCTCGGCGAGGGTGGCCAGGACGAGAGCGCGCAGGTCGGTGTCGACCATCTGGGTCAGGTGCGTGATGAGGGCGGTGGCTTCGTCCCGGTGACAGAAGCCCCGGGGCACCCGCGAGGGCGGCGTGCGCCGCTGGGAGACCTGGTCGAAAAACCTCTCCAGCCGGTCGGCGTGGGCCGCGTTCGCACTCCGCTTGCCGTTGAGCAGGCTGGAGATCTGCTGGAAAGAGATGTTGGTGGCCTCCTCCATGTCCCGCAGCGAATACGGCTCGCCTCCGCACTTGGTGCGGGTGTCGCGCAGGAAGTTCAGCCGCTCACGGAACAACCGCCTCTGGAAGACCTCCAGGGCTTCCTTGCCCTCTGGCTCGACCTCCGGCATGGCGCCCTGGAGCAGCTCCCCGACGCGCTGCGGGGTGATGCCGGTGTGGAAGGAGACGAACTGCGGGTTCAGAAACCGCTCGACGGGCTGGCCGAGATAGGCGGCGTACTTCTCGATGTCGCCGCGCAGACGCGCGATCTCGGCTGCGGCCGCCTTCTGGCGGGAGGAGTCGGTCACCAAGTCTCCAAAGGGCCACGGCGTCGGCGGTGCGCAGTGAGGGTATCCGGTCGGGACGCCGCCAACCAGAGCCGTCTTCAATTGTTGACACCTCCACAGGCGGTCCCTCAGGATCACATACACCCGGGCCGCGCTCAGCGCCCGGGCGGCTCGTGCGGCCCGGCCCCGCCTCCCCTGGTGATCACGGAACTGGTGCGATGACCTCCCACTCTCCCTACGCGACCGATCTGTCCGACACCCGGTTACCCCCGCCCGGCTGCCCGGCCCACCAGGACGCCTGCCACATCACCGGCGACGATCTGCGGCACGACCCCGCCGCCTTCTACGAGGCCCGACGGCGCGCGTACGGAGGCGTCGTACCGGTGGTCCTCGACGGCGTGTTCGCGTGGCTCGTACTCGGCTACGCCGAGCTGAAAGAGGTCACCCAGCGAGGAGAGACCTTCACCAGGGATTCCCGTTACTGGCGACCCCGCGAGGGAAGCGTTCCCGAGGGCTGGCCCCTGGAGCCGCACACCGTCTGGCGGCCGAACGCGGTCTTCGCCGGCGGCGAGGAGCACACACGGCTGCGCGGGGCCCTCACCCGCGCCCTGGGCAAGGTGAAGGCCCAGCGGGTCCGCCGGTCCGCCGTGGAGACCGGTCACCGGCTCATCGACACGTTCGTCGGCGCCGGCCGGACGGATCTGCTGGCCCGCTACGCGCTTCCGCTGCCGCTGCTCACTCTGATGCGGCTGTTCGGCTTCCCGCCGGCGGCCGAAGCGCCCCTGCAACGCGCGATCGCGGCCCTGCTGGCCTGCGGCGACGACGCACCGGCGGCCGCGCGGCAGGTCATGGACATCGTCACCGGGCAGGTGAGGCGACGCCGCGAGGAGCCGGCCGGGGACCTCACGACCTGGCTCATCCAGGAACACGATGCCATGTCCCCCGGCATGTCGCGGGACGCGGTGGACACCGAGATACGCGAGCAGATCTGGCTGACCATCAACGCCGGCCACGGAGCGACGGCCGTCTGGATCGCGAACGCCATAGAGCAGCTGGTCAGCCGCCGCGACGTGCAGGCCGGTATGTGGGCCGGGTGGATGGACGTCCAGGGAGCGCTCCGGGCAACCCTGTGGGAGCGGACCCCCTTGCAGAACGTGATCGGCCGGTGGGCGACGCGGGACGTCGTCGTGGGCGGCCGTCACATCCAGGCGGGCGACATGCTCGTCCTCGGCCTGGCCGGCGCGAACACCGACCCGTGCCACGGGTCCGCGAGCGACCGCGCGGACTTCGCCACGTACAACGAGGCCTTCTTCTCGTGGGGCAACGGGCCACACCAGTGCCCGGTGCCCGATCTCGCCCAGGCGATCGCGCGGGCAGCGGTCGAATGCCTCTGGGACCGTATCCCCGACGTCCACCTCACCGATCCCGGCCGGCCCGTGGAATGGGAGCCGGGCATCATGATGCGCTGTCCCCGCGCCCTGCCGGTCTCCTTCGATCCCGCCCAGCCCCACGCCGCGACTCGGCGTCGCGCCCCAACCGGAGGTTGCTGAATGGCGCTTGCCCTCGACGATCCCGTGACCACTCTGGATCCCTATGCCGCCGACGTGGTCGCGGAAGGGAACCGACTGCGCCGGCTGGGCCCCCTGGTGCCGATCGAGCTGGACGGCGCCGTGAGGTGCTGGGCGACCGCGGACTACGCCACCGCCGACAGGATTTTCACGAGCCCCGATTTCAGCAAAGACCCCGTCCACTGGAAGGACTACCAGGACGGCCGGATACCCGCCGGCTGGCCCCTGCTGCCGCTGATCACCATGAAGAGCATGCTCAACCGCGACGGTGCCGACCACCTGAGACTGCGCTCCCTGCTCAGCCAGGCCTTCACCCCCAAGCGGATCGAGCGGCTGCGGCCGGTGATCGAGAAGATGGCCGACACCCTGCTGGACGGTCTCTCCGCCGCCGGTGGCGCGGTCGTGGACCTGCGCCGGGAATACGCGTTCGCCCTGCCGATGGGCGTCATCTCCCACCTCTTCGGCGTCGAGGACCGCGCCGACCGTCAGCTGCTCGCCCAGTACTACGGCACGGTCATCGGCAGCCAGAGCACTCCGGAGCAGATGCGAGCCGCCCAGCTCGGCCTGGGCCGGATCATCGGGAAACTGATCGAGACCAAGCGGACCGGTCCTGGTGACGACCTCACCTCCGCCCTGATCGCGGCCCACGACGGCGAGGACCGGCTCAGCGCGGAAGAACTCGCCGAAACGCTGCTCCTGATGCTCTTCGCCGGCCACGAGACCAGCAAGAACCTGATCACCAACGCGGTCCGCTCCCTGCTGGAGCACCCCGACCAGTTCGCCAAGGCCCGCGCCGCGTCCGGCACGGACTGGACCCGTGCGGTGGTGGAAGAGACGCTGCGCTGGCTCAGCCCCATCCGCGTGGTGATGTTCTACTACGCGCGCACCGAGCTCCTCCTCGACGGCGTCCGGATCAGGGCGGGTGACCCCGTCCTGATCTACGTCGCGGCAACCGGCCGCGACCCCGAACGCTTCGGGCCGACCGCCGACACCTTCGACGTCACCCGTACCGCCGCCCGCCACCTGTCTTTCGCCAAGGGCGCCCATTACTGCGTCGGAGCACCCTTGGGGCGGATGACCGCCTCCGTCGCCCTGGACGCGCTGTTCCGCCGGTTCCAGGTGGCCTGCCCCGACCCTCGCGCCCTCGTCCCGGAATGGACGTACGCCTCCAACTCCGTCCAAGCCCTGCCCGTGACCCTCACCGCCCTGGTCCCCGCGTAGCGGCGTCCCCTCGGCGGCTCTCCCCCGGGCGGTGCTCCCGGCGCTCCCCCTCGGGCCATCACCGGTTCACCGCCGGCCTGGTACTCTCCCCCCGCAACTCGATTGGCACAGCTGGTCATGGCGTGACCAGAGGGGGGAGATGAGGCCGTCACCGACCATGACCGGCCCGCACCACCACCGCCCCACCACAGCACGACCGCCCCGCGGCATCCGCCCGGTTGTGCCCACGACCAGCGAGACCCCGGGACGGGAGGACCCACAGGCATGAACCACACCGGCGCCGCGCCCCCGTACCGCGCCGGCACCCACGGACGTGCCCACCGCGACGGAGCCGCTCCTCGCGGCCGTGCCTTCAACGGGGACGTCCGCCGAGCCCGTCGCATCTTCCGCAAGAAGCTCGGCCTGGCCCCAGGCGCAAGCCTGCAACAACTCGTCGACGCCATCGCCGACCTCAATCAGCGGCCGATCACCGTCCAGGAGATGGATCTCGACCCGGCACTGAGCGGACTGTGCCTGCGCGGCCCCACTCAGGACCGGATCATCATCAGCCGCGACAACACGGCCTGGCAGAAGTTACGCGTCAAGGTCCACGAACTGGGCCATCTGCTGCCCTGGATCGCCACGGACACGGACGACGCGTGCGTCAACGGCCACGGCATCCAGCTCCGCCCCGACCACCTGGCCCACCAACTGACCACCCTGCCACCGGATCTGGTACGCGACGTACTGAGCGCGAACCGCCCGGCCAAGCTCCGCGCCGTCTACGACTCGGGGGAAGAACTGGCGGCCGAGGCCTGGGCCACCGCCGTACCGCGGCTCCTCGCCGCCGACGGCGGCACCAACGCCGCCGCGGACGCCATCACCAGCGCCTTCACCAACCGCTCCTGGTAACGCGATGTGGCTGACTCTCCTGACCGCGGTCAACCTCACCATCGCTGTCGCCACCCTGAGCCTGGGCATCACCAAAGCCCTGGCCGCACGGCACGAGCCGGGCCGCACGCTGAAACTGACCGCGTCGGTCCTCCTGCACGCCGGCGTCATCTTCCTCCTGGCCACCCCGCCCGTCTACCGAGCCGTGGGACGGGCCGTCCACTCCGCCAACCTTCCGGCGCTGCTGATCGACATCGCCACCCTGCTCTGCGTCGGCCACGCCCAGTACATGACCCTGCTGTGGCACCCCGAACGGCACACACCGGCCGCGCGGCGCAAAGCCCTCCGGCGCTGGCTGCCCTTCTACACGGCGGTGACAGCCGCCATGACCCTCCTGTACGCCGTGGCCGACCTGCCGGGCGCGGCTCGTCCCCTCCGCTTCGCGCCCGCCTACGCCGACGTGCCCGCGGTCCTCGCCCTGAAGATCATCTACTTCGGCGCCCTCACCATCACCGTGCTCGCCACGATGAACCAGTGCCGGCACGTCACCATGCCCGACCGCCCGGAACTCGCCCAGGACGTCCGCCGCTGCATGCAATGGTTCGCCCTCGCCGTCGGGCTCGACCTGGCCACGGCCGCCTTCACCCTCACCGCGATGATCAGCGTTCTCACCGGCGGCGGACACCGACTGGACTTCCTCGCCGACGCCTCCTGGGCCGCCACCATCCTCAGCGGGATCGCCGCCAACCAGTCCCTGGGCCGCCTCGTGCTGGCCACGACCCGCAGTGACCGCCGCGACCGCCGCCTCCTCAAACCCCTGTGGCGACTCGTCGTGGCCGGACAGCCCGATCTCGTCATCCCCACGGCCTGGTGGGAAAGCAGCCGGATCAGACTCGACCGCATGATGATCGAGACCCTGGACGGCGCGCGGACCCTCAAGCCGTGGATGAGCAGCGCCCCCGCTCTCGCGGTATCCGACCTCCTCGGCGGGTCAGGGACAACACCCGGACCCGCCATCCCGGACGCGGACCATACCGCGGCCCAGGCCGCCGCCGTCCTGCGTGACGCCGCCCTGCGGCGGGCGTCGGACAGCCCTCCCGTCAGCCAGGGCAGCCGTCCCCCGTCGCTCCCCGGCGTCAACGTGCCCGCCTCCGAGCAACAGGCGTACTTGGTACGGGTCGCCCGGTACCTGCATCACCCACTTGTCGACCAGGCCCTCCAGCGGCCCGCCCCGGCGACAGCACCGTGACCAGATCACGGCGCCGCTGACGACCGGGCCGTCCGACAGCGGTCACGCGGGTGTGACGCAAAGATCAAGAACAACCCGCATTCCGGTGATCGATCTTGGGCATGCATCGGCCGCACCTCAGCGACCCCACCCGAGGAGTGCCCAGCGTCATGAACACCCCGCACCCCGCCCCCGCCCCCGCCCCCACGCCCACCGCGCCAGGCGGACTGCCGATCGTCGGACACGCCCATCACCTCGCCCGCACCCCCCTGTCCTTCATCACCTCTCTGCGGGAACACGGCAGCGTCGTCCGCATCCGTATCGGCACCACGCCCGCCTACGTGGTCACCGACCCCGTACTCACCCGCCAGGTCCTCGTCACCGACGCCGCGCACTTCACCAAAGGCGGCAAAATCATCGACGCTCTCCGGGTGTTCTTCGGTGACGGACTCGCCACCGTCGCCGACGGCGACACCCACCTGCGCAACCGGCGCCTGTTGCAGCCGATGTTCAACAAGGCCCACATAGCCACCCGGACCGACGCCATGATCGACCAGGTCGCGTCGATGGTGGCCGCCTGGGAGGACGGCGAGCCGCGCGACGTCTTCGCCGACATGAACGACGTCACGCTGGCCGCCTTCCTGGTCGCCCTGTTCGGCACCGACCTGCCGGGCCACCTCCAGGGCGAGTTCACCAGCCTGATGCCCGCCATCATGAGGGGCACCATCCGGCAGACCATACTGCCGTCCTGGGTCACCCGCCTTCCGCTGCCGGCCCACCGCGCCCACGCCGCCCGGGTCGACCGTCTGCGCACCCTGATCGACCAGGCCATCGACCACCACGCCGGCCGGCCTCTCCCTCCCCCGCCGACCTCCGCGGACGCCGCCGGATGCCCGCACGCGGCAGGCCGGACGGGGCTGTTCGAGACCCTTCTCAACGCACCTGATCCGCTCACCCGGCAGCAGTTGCAGGACGAGGCCATCACCCTGCTGACCGGCGCCATCGAAACCACCGGCACCACCCTGGCGTGGACCCTGTACGAGATCAGCCGGCATCCTGAGATCGAGCGGCGGCTGCGCGCGGAACTCGCCTCCGTGTGCGCGGGCCGGCCGTTGCGCGGCGACGACCTGGACCGGCTGCCGTTCGCACGCCAGGTGTTGCAGGAGGCCGTCCGCAAGTACGGGCCGGCCTGGATGGTCACCCGTACCGCCACACGCGACATCGACCTCGGCGGGCACCGCATCCCGCAAGGCGCCGACGTCGTCTGGAGCCCGTACCTCCACCAGCACGACCCCGACCACTTCCCCGACCCGGAGACCTTCGACCCAGGCCGCTGGACCGCCGAGCGCGCTCCGCGTACCCGCGGCTCCTTCCTCGCCTTCGGTGACGGCCGCCGCAAATGCGTCGGCGAGAACTTCGCCTGGACGGAATTGCAGATCATCCTCGCCACGGTGCTGCGGTCCTGGTCCCGCCTGGACCTGGCGTCAAGGCCGCCCCGCGCCCAAGCCGTGGTCACCGTCAAACCCGACCGTCTGACGATGGCCTTCAGCGGACGAACCAGCCAGTGCCGTGAGACCACGGCTCAGGCGGGCACCACCACGGGGACCAGTGAACCGGAACCCGCGGGATCCAACTGACCGACCTGCCAAGGCTCCCACCGAGCGCCCGGTGATGCCGGGGTGCCAGGCGGGAGCCGAACGGCCCTGCGTGCCCGGCGCCGACGATGCCGGCCGTCGGCGCCGGGCGTCAGCCACAACCCGGGCGAGTCCCTTCTCCTCACCCGGGCCGCGCACGCCGTCCCCGCCCGGCTCAGTTCACCAGCACAACCCTGCCGCACACCTCCCCCGCGTCCATCTCGCGGTGGTCCGGCACCGCCCGGTCCAGCGGCGACACCTCGTGCACGACCGCGCGCAGGCCCCCGTGCGCGGCATCGGCGAACCGGGACGACCGCACGGCCTGCCGGGCCTCCCGCCGCTTCGCCGCCTACGTGACCGAGGCGTTCCGCGCCCCACCAGAGACGGGAGCGCCTACGCCGCTGCCGCCGGCACCACGCATGCGGCCCACGCACTCGCCCAGGCCGCCGTGAATCCGTCACCCGCAGATCCGTCCGGGGAGGGCAATCCGGCGCCGCGGGCCGAGCCTACGTATCCGAGGCGACGGGCGCGGGCCCACGCGGACGCGGTCCGTCGGCGTGCCTCGGTCGCCGTCCTCATCGTGTCGGCGCTCCCCCGTCATCCGGATGGCGATCTCGACGCGCTGAAGTTCACGATGGCTGGGTATAGTACAGGCGCACCTCTTACTCAGGCGCAGGGCCGCCACCGGTTTTCCGGTGGCGGCCCTGTTTTGTCCTCAGGCGCCTCAGGCGACCTGGAGTTTCGGGCGGCCGTCCGCCGCGGGCGGGACGGCGGCGTAGGCGGGCAGCTTCAGGTTCGGCAGCTCGCCGGCCTTGATGCTGGCGATCGCGGCCCTGAAGGCGGCCTCCATGTCCTGGGAGCTGGCGTACTTCGCTGCCAGAGGGTGCAGACGGTAGGAGTTCCCCTTACCGCGGTTGCCCTCCTCGTTCTGCGGCCGCAGGACGATGTTCAGCTCGCACAGGGGGGCGATGAGGTTGCTGATGGCCTGCGGGGTGACGCGGTACTCGCTCGCCATGTCCTTCTGGCGCACGGGAAGGTAGCCGCCGAAGTCGCTGCGGTAGACCAAGTACTGCAGGAACTTGACCGTGGCCCCGGAGACCGGTAGGGCCCAGATGCGTTCGGACACGACCGGCGACATTACTTCAGCCATCGGTATCCCTTCCTCGTGCCGGGTGGTGGAGAGGTTGACGGGTGCCTATCACCCTGTACGCCTTCCCGTTCCATAGTGTGAGTTGCGGGTGAAGTCGAGGTCCAGTTCCTCTTGGTGGACGTCCGGGCCGATGGCGTGGGGAAAGGCCTCGGGGTCGCGGTCGTGCTGGACGGCGAGTTGCTCGAGGACGGCATGCTGGGCGTTGCTGTTGCCGTGGAACCACAGGCGTACGTTCAGCTGGATCACGCCGTTGCCGAGCTGTTCGACCCACTTGTAGCCCACCAGGGCCTTGATGGCCCGGTTGACCGTGGAGCGGGTGATGCGCTTGCCCCCCTTCTTCGCGGCGAGCTCGTTGAGGCCGTCGGTGATCTCCTGCTGCGTGTAGCGGGCGATGCCTGTGCCGCGCTGCTGTCCGCCGGCGACGTAGAGGAAGACACAGAGCTGGGACTTGGTGATGGAGTTGGCGACGGCGAGCTGGGCCAGGAGCTGGGTGAACCAGTTGGAGGCCAGGCTGTAGCCGGCGTCTCCCGCCATGTCGTGGACAGCCGTGTGATCGGGCTCGTACTCGAACGTGACGTTCTTGAGCTTGCGGCGGCTACGGGGGTCCGCGCTCTGGGTGACTTCGCCAAGCTGCTCTCCGAGGACCTGCAAGAGATCGTCAAAGCCCGCATCGTCCGATGCGGCGTCAGGGACGACTCGGGGCCGTCGGCGTGCTGGTGGATCGGCTGTCACAGGACCTCCTTTGATACTCAGGCGATCCAGAGACTAGCTCAAATATCAAGCGGTGCTTGCGTTTCGCTGCGGCGATGCGCCGGGCCGTCCCCCTAAGAGACCTCCGCGCCCCGGAACACCCGAAGAATCAAACACAGCTTGACTTTTCCAGCCTTCTAGCGACGAAAATCAAGCACAGGTTGACTTCCCGTGTCGCCATTCCGGCACATTCTCGCGGTTGCCACTCGCCCCGACGCACCGTTCCGGCGCTCACCGCCACCCTCCTGACCTGCGGCTTCGTCCGCCCGCGCAGGCCCCGGAGAAAATCAACCACAGCTTGATTTTCCGCCCCGAATGTGCCCGCCAGATTGACATTTCAGAGACCCGAATGTGCTCTCCAGGACACCATGGTCTTCGCAAAACCGCAGGTCACAGCCTTAGAAGCCGCCGCTGCTCTTACTAAAGAGGCAGCTGACTGCCTCGCTCCACGCCGGAGTCGGAGGAATGGAACGACGCTTCCCGGGCCCCGGTCCGGACGTTGCCGTTCTGCCTCAGCCAACCGCCGGCCCCTCACTGACCGGTACCACCGAACGCCGACCCACGTGGCGGGATGCCCGCCCACGGACAGGCGGAGGTACCCGCACCACCCACTCGGCCCAGCCACGTTCTTCTTGTGAACCGTCACGGCAGCCACCACCCGAGTCTCGGCACCGCTGGTGCTGTCCACTGCCCGCACCGCATGACGGCGCCGCACGCGAAGCGAGCGTTCGCACGGGCAGGGCCGTGTTCACCACGGACAAGAAGCCTTACAGGGCCTTGAGTCCCTCCCCCGCACCCTGGCGCTTTCGTCAGGCGACCGCTGACAAGCCTGGGGTCGCACCAGACGGCCCCGACGGTGATCTTCTGGTGGCGGCAGTCCAGCTGGTGCGGGGTTCCACCTTCTGACGCCTGGCACATCGCCTTCCGTGACGCAACGGACCTCGCACGGACGTCGACGCCGCGACGCGTGTTCGTCGTCAGCGAAGACACCCGTAGGCCGCGGCCGCCGCCGTCAGGGTGGAGCTCATGCACAGGACTCCAGATGGACGCCCCATCCCGCCCGGCAGTGCCGACGAACGCACCATGCTGGAAGCATGGCTGGACTTTCACCGTGCGACCCTCGCGCTGAAGTGCTCGGGTCTCGAAGAGGGACAGTTACGGCTTGCTGCGGCATCCCCCTCGACGATGACGCTTCTCGGTCTCGTTCAGCACATGGCCGAGGTGGAGCGGAACTGGTTCCAGCGTGTGTTCGCGGGTCGGAAGGTGTCACCGGTCTTCGGGGAGAGCAATGCCGACGGCTTCGCCCTTCACCCGGAACGAGGACTCGACGAGGCGATGGCTGCCTGGGAAGCGGAGGTCGCTCAAGGCCGTGAGCTGATCGCTGACGCATCGCTGGACGACTTCGGCCACCTGTCCGAACAGGAAGCGGGGCACGCCGGCGATGAGGGGGTATCCCTGCGTTGGATCATGGTGCACATGATCGAGGAATACGCGCGTCACAACGGTCATGCCGATCTGATCCGCGAACAGATCGACGGAGTTACCGGCGCGTGAGCGGTTGTGAGACATGCTTGCGCGGTCGGAAGGGCCGCGAGGGTCCTTTGCATATGGGCCACGAGCAGGTCTGACCGGCCGGCCTGGTTGCCGCCCGGCACGGCGGGCGCAGACCGCGGCAGCCGGTTCCGCTTCAGCTTCGACCCTGGAATTGGCCTCCTTCTGTCCGTGGGAGCTCGCCCGCAAAGTGACGGCCCCGCGTCCCGGCAGGCCGGGACGCGGGGCCGTGGCGGCGGCCCGGGCATCCCCATCGCGTCGGCTGGCGGACCGGCTCAGATGACGGCGAGGCGGCGGGCGGCCTATTCGCTGGGGTGCGGAGTGCGGGTCAATTCGCCGGAGCGTGGGCTGCCTGTTCCGCGAGGGATAGGGCCAGCTCCCGAAGCCTCGCTGGATCCCGCTGCAACCCCTTCATGCCCAAGAACTGAAGCAGGTCGAAGAAGGCATCGTCGGACTCGACCTTGCGATCCAGGAGCAATGCCAGGGCGCCGGGCTGGTCATACGGCACCTTGCGGACTTTCTGCACCTCATCAGCGGTGTTCTCGCTGGTGCCCGTTACCCGAGAGACGGTGCGTGGCTCGGGAACGCCTTCCTTCCGCTGACGCGCCTGGTGCTGGTCCGCTCCGTCCGTGGTGCCGGGGTGCTGTGGCTTGTCACTGATTACGTCGTAATCACCGCTGCTGTCGCTCGCGGTCCTCGGTGTGACCGCCGTGTCAGCCCGCTTGCCCGACTTGGCCGCCTGCTTCTCCGCTTCCTTGCGGGCTCGCTCCGCCTTCAGCTCCTCCAGAGCGCTTTCTTGGTCCTCCTGCGGCCTGTTGCCGACGGCACGCAGCAGGTCGATGGGTTCCTCACCGATGCGGGCCTGAAGTTCGGGTGTGAGGTTGAGCAAGGCAAGGCGTTGAGACACCCAGCCCTGTGAGCGGTGAAGCCGCTTAGCCAGGGCTCGTTGGCTGCCGTGGATGGCCAACAGCCGCTGAAGGGCCCGGGCTTCGTCGAGCTCTTCCAGGTCTTGGCGGTGGATGTTGGCAACCAGCGCGGATTCGAGGAGTTCCTCGGATGTGGTGCCCTGGTCGTCACTGACCATTACCTTGACGGTGCCGAGGCCGGCTTCGCGTGCGGCCGCGAGTCGGCTACTGCCATCGATGACGACGTGGGTGGTATCCGGCTCGAGGTCGGCTTCTCGTTGCGGGTTGGCCTTGACGTAGGCGTCACGGTTCATCACCGTGATCGCCTGCTTCTGGCCGTGCGTCTTCAGACTGCCCGCGAGGTCCGTCAGGTCTCCGAGGCTCGAGCGGGGGTTGTCCGGGTTGAGGCTGATCCGGTGCGGCGGCAACTCTGTGGGAGGGGCGATGCCCTCGGTGGGGACGCCGGTGGCGGCGGCCACGGCCTGACGGCGAGCGCTCACAGGCCGCACTCCCCCGCCGAAACGGCCGGCGCCAAGCCGATCTGCCTTGCTCACAGCACCTCCCTGGCGAGCGCCCGCATACCGACTGCCTGCTGTGACTTGGGCGCGTACGACAGCAGAGGTCGCTTCACTCGGACGGCTTCCTTCTGTTCCTTGAGGTCTCCGATCAGCCCGACAACGCGTGGGTCCTTTATGTCGACCCAGCCTTGGAGGGAAGACGTGGCGATGTAGCCGCGGCGGGAGTCGTAAAGGTTGACGACGATGCCGAGGTAGTCGATGTCGACTTGGAGGTCGGTGCGCAGGTCGTCGATCTGTGTGGTCAGGAGGTCGTAGGCGTCCGCGGAGCTGTCCTCGGCCTGCACGACGATCAGGGCGCCGGACTGGCCGGGGCCCTCCCCGTCACGACGCCGTCCGTAATAGACGGCGGCGTCCATGCTGAGGCCGAGGCTGGGCGGGCAGTCGACGATGATTACGTCGTAATCACTCTCGAGCGGGGCGAGAGCCCTCTCCAGCGCGGCTTCCCGGGCCCGCACCGCAGACAGCCGCACATCGAGCAGGAACGCGTCATTGCACGCGGGCAGGAGGTGGAGCCTGCCGTCGAAGGTCTCGTCGTCGACGGAGACGATGAGGTCGCGGAGGTCGCCCTTCGGGTCGCCTGCCATGTGGTTGGTGAGGCTGTCGCCGTTCATCGGCAGGGGAGTGGCACCGAGCTGGTTGGTGAGGTGGCACTGCGGGTCGAAGTCGACGAGCAGCACTCGTAGCCCAGGCCCGGGCAGGTTCTCGACCTCGAGCGGGTCGTGCTCCTGGGCGCCGCTATCCGCGTGCGTTTCGCTGGCACGCACAGCCCTGGTGAGTGCCTTGGCGACGCGGACAGGGTGGAGCCTGCCCGGGTCCTCCGCCAGCGCCTCGCCCAGTCCGGCGGTGATGGCGGTCTTACCGACTCCGCCCTTCTGGTTGCAGACGATGAAGCGGCGGGTCACTGCCGGGCGTTCGATTTCTGGGGCCGGGTTGGTGTCGAGCCACAGCTGGACAGCCTGAGCGAGGCCCTGAATGAGGGAAACGCGACGGTCGGCGGCGATCTGCCTGAACTCTTCCCACTGGCCTGTGGGGAGGAAGGTGGAGAAGGGGTCTGCGCCTGCGGTGTCGATGGTGGCGGTGGCGGAAGCGAGGCCGCACCAGTCCCTGATGCCCTGTTCGACGGCGGCTTGGATCTCGATGCCGTGCTGAGCGGCCCTGATTTTGAGGTTCTGCCGGAGCCATGCCGGCAGCTTGGAGACGACCTTCTCGCGGTCGCTAGAGGAGGCTGGCGAACTCATGGGGGTAACCATACTAACGTTCATGATCGTTCAGGACATTGACGCGTTAGTTAGCCCAAGTGGCTGAGGGTTCACACGCTCAGCCCGGTGATTACGCCGTAATCACCGCCCCCCTGACAGCGGCCCAGCCACACCTCCGGCCAGGAGGGCGGAGGCCGGGGAATATGGCTGTGCCCGAGCAAGATGAACGCTCCGGAGCGGACGTCATCGCCCTTCAGGGCACCGAAGCCGACTACCTACAGGCGTCGGGGAGAAGTAGAAGTCGGATGCAGTGGCACCGTGTGTCTGCGAGCATGCGTCGCTGTGGAGATCAACAACTTCGTCGTCCGACGCGCGGTCACCTCCGACGCGGCTGCGGTGGCTGACGTGTGGCTGCGTTCCTTCGCGGCGGCGCTTCCGGGTGTGCGCCGGGCGCATACGGATGGCCAGGTCCGGTCCTGGTTCCGGGAGGTGGTCGTGCCGCGCCAGGAGACATGGGTGGCGACGGTCGATGGGTCGGTGGTCGGGATGATGGTGCTGGACGGTGAAGACCTGGGTCAGCTCTATCTCGATCCGGCCTGGCAGGGTCAGGGCATCGGCGGCCGCCTCGTGCACCTGGCGAAGCAGCGTCGCCCGGCCGGGCTGGCACTGTGGACATTCCAGGTCAACGAGTCGGCGCGACGCTTCTACGAGCGGCACGGCTTCGTCGCTGCCGAGTCCACCGATGGACACCGCAACGAGGAACGCGAGCCGGACATCCGGTACGTATGGTGCCCTGGGGAGCAAGCGCCCTGAGGACGCTCGCGCCGTCTGGGCGGGGTTGTCGCCCACCCAGTGGACGCCCTTCTCACTGCGGACGCGGGCGCGTTCACGGCGTTCGGGGGCCGGGACGTCGCGGTGGCGGGCGTTGGCGTTGCGCCGGCCAGCCCAGCATGAGCCTGGGGGATTCCTTCCATGTCCTGGCGCGCTGGAAGGTGACACCGCGACGGGCGAGCAGGCCCCGTAACGCCTCACGGCCGGTGCGGATCACCCGGCCGTGGACTTTCCGCCGGTAGGCAACGAGCTTGCGCTACGACCAGCGGGCGAGAGGCCGGCCCGGCTTGGTGGCGGGTGGAGGCCGTCTGGACGGCGAAGTCCTCGTCGTCACGGCTGAGCAGGCGGGGACGGTCTCCCGCCCACCGAGGGTCCAGGCAGGCGAGGCCGATCTCGTTGAACCGGTGAATAACGTCCCGGACTGTCTCCTCGTCGGCCTGCACCGACTGGGCGATCACCGGCGCCTGTTCCCGCCGGCCGAGGCCAGCAACATCATCGCGCGCCGGTAGCGCACCGAGGTGGTGCTGCCCCGGCGCACGATCTGCTACAGCCTCTGCCCTTCGGGGTCGGTCAGTCTGCGCACACGGACGGGCTCGGCCACCGCGCCTCCAGTGGTCAGATCGGACGTCACCCCGCATCCACCGCCACAACCGGCCAACCCGACCCGGCGAACCTATGCGGTCACAGCACTAGATGAGGTGACCGCGGCGCGGAGGGTGTGCGGATTGCCGACGGGGGCGAGCAGCGCGGCGACCCGCCGGTGCTGGTAGTGGCGTTTCACGAGGCCTACCGGGCTGTCGAGGTCGGTGCCTTCGGTGCCTTCGGTGACGCGGGACAGGCGGGGGCCGGGGCGCGTGGCGAGCAGGGCGCGGGCTCTGGCCAGATGCGGGGGAGTGGCGCTGAGCCGGGCCAGATCCTCGGCCGCGGTGATGGTCGTGTCGCGATCGTCCTCGGGCTTGCGGGGCGGGCGAGCAGGCGGCCGCGGCGCACGCACGCGTCGGCGACCGCGCGGCGCACGCACGCGTCGGCGACCGCGTGCAGATGCTCGGCCGCGTGCAGATGCTCGGCCGCGTGCAGATGCTCGGCCGCGTGCAGATGCTCGGCCGCGATTCCCATCAGGCCGGGGTTGCCGCGGACCCGTTCGCGATGCGGTGGAGCGGTGGCGGGCCGTCACGCTCGTCTCGGACACGCCGGCCATCTCCGGCAGACGGCGGGGGAGGGGCGCAGGGCGGATCTCTCTGTAGCGGATCAGGGGTGGGCTTCATCCGCGCGCCTGGCAACGCGCCGCCCGGCCCTGAGGCACGACGAGAACCCGCCCGGGCGTCAGGGACCGGGCGGAGGCGGTCACGCGCGGCCGGGCTCCGGCCCTTCGGCTGTGTCCGGCCGCGCGGTATCTCCTCGTATCACCGCGTACCGCCACTGCCCGTCGCGGAACTCCATGGCACGCATCACGCCTTCGCGGGTGAACCCGGCCTTCTCCAGGGATCGTTGCTCGGCGACGTTGCCCCAGTCTCGGTGTCCGCTTCGAGCCGTACGACGGGAGAGTGCGCGAACAGGTAGTCGACGAGGAGGCGCTGCGCGGCGGTGCCGATGCCCCGGCCGCGCGCCTCGGGCCGCGGTTGCGCGCCGACGTTCCAGTACGGGGTGCGCCCCGCGCTGGTCCGGCGCCAGGCGATGATTCCGAGCGCGCCGCCGCTGAACATGCCGGCAGCTCAGAAGATCTGAATAGATGTGATGTTCGGTGGCTGGTTGGGGTAGGTCACGATGTTCCAGCGACTGATCCTGACGGTAGCGCCGTTGGCGTCGTTCATCTGGATGTCGTTGTTCCCAGTGGAGATCTTGTCCACCCAGGCGCCAGCTCCGAGTCCCATGGTTCCCGCGTTGGCGGCGCAGAATTCGAAGGGCCCGGAAGGGCCGACAATGAGCGGACGACTATAATGGCCCCATATGTGCAATAAGTCGTCACTAGTGCAAGGTGTCTGATTCATGGCGGGCGCGGCATTCGCCGGAGTTGCAACGCTGAAGCCTGCGGCCAGTAACGCTACGGCGAACAGACTCCGGGCGGTCTTCCTGATGGTGGGCACGATGCGATATCTCCTTGAGAGGTGGGGCCACGCTGCGTGAGCCGGGGTTGCTTCCCAACGATGAGGCAACTGCCCGGTCGGGCGTGACAGTCGGCCCTTCTGCGTTTCAAGCCTGGCGCAGCGCTGTGTCGGCCAGGAACGGCGTGCGGGGTTTGTTGCCTTCCCGTTACACGGACCGGTTCTGCCGCGGCTGCCACACCTACGGCCTACCGCACGCCGTCGGCGAGTGCGTCGGCTGCCGGCGGCAGGTCCCCGTCGATGACAAGCACAGATACTGTCGCCTCTGCCGGGCTCAGGCGACCTGGGCGAGCAAGGCGAGCGGCAGGGCGTCCGTGATCGAGCCGTAGCTGCGACAGGTGACCTGCCAGCAGCCGTTCTTCGCGAACCTCCAACGGCCCAAGAACGGCGGGCCCAGGGTCGGCAAGGCGGGCGGCGCGTCCGGAAGACGCCGCCGCTTCCCGAACCGCATCGCGTGCTCACGACGTCCACGCGACTGACGCTGTTCACTGCCACTCGGGACTTCCGCCGGTCCGACCGGGAACTCCACGCCGACCTGGCCAGAACCTGGCTGGTCCGGGCCCGGCAGGCCGCTCGGGTCCTGGGAGAAGCCCGCGGCTGGAGCCGCTGGATCACCAGCGACGTGAACCGAGCCCTGGTCATCGTCCTGTCCGGCCCCCGGGCATCCATCGCGCCGTCGAAGCCTGGGTTCGCACTCTCCTTGACGGTGGTCCACGGCCCGAGCCCCGGTCCCGGCACACGGCTTGGGCCTACCTGGGTGAGGTCCAGCCGGTGCCGCCGGAGTGGTCCAGCCGCTACGGCCACCTGCGAGAGGCGGTGTGCGCGGGGGAGTGCGGGCCGGTCGGTCGCTTCAGTCGCTTGGGTGGCCCCGGTGGGGTGCTGGGGCGGCGTGCTGGGAGGGAGCAGCGACCGAGATCCAGCGACTGAAGACCCGTTGAGTCGCTCTCGGCAGAACAAAAAAGCACAGGTCAGAGGCGGTTTGTCGCGCGGTCAGCGACTGAAGCGACCGAAGCTTCGGATATATGAGGCCATTCGTGCGCGTGCGTGTGCGTCATATATAGAAGCCTTCAGTCGCTTCAGTCGCTGTCTGGGTCTCTGCTGGTGCGCTGACCTGCGCTGATGTCCGGACGCAGCAAGCAGCGACTGAAGGGCGTTCAGTCGCTGCCCGCGCGTTCAGTCGCTGCGCTTCTCCCCTGGTCACCTGATCGACGCGGTGTGACGCCTGTTCCGCATGTGCTCCGCGGCTCGGCGGTAACTGTTCGCTAGGCTGTGTCCATCGTTGAGTCGCTTCAGTCGCTGATAGGGGGTGCACATGCCTGCTGACCTGCGCTTTTCTGGCAGCGACTCACGGCATCCGGCCCCGGCGTCTTCAGTCGCTGAGTCCGCCCTGCCGATCGCCCGCTGGTGCGCCCGCCAGGGCTGGCCCGTCCACCCGCTCGCTGCGGGCCGCAAGACACCGGCCGCGAACTGCGGCGACTGCCGCACCCGCCCGCACCCGCCCGCCGACTGCCCCTGTCTGCCGGCCGGCCGCTGGTGCCACGGCTTCCATGCCGCCACCCTCGACCAAGACCGCATCCAGCAGTGGTGGGGCACCCACCCGCAGTTCGGCATCGGCGTCTCCTGCGGCCCGGCCGGGCTGGTCGTCATCGACATCGACGCCCACGACGCCGAGCCTCCCGCCCGCGACCGGATCCTGCCCGGCATCCCGATCGGTGACGACGTCGACCTCACCGGCCTGGCCAACGGGTTCCACACCCTGGCCGTCCTGGCCGCGCTGCGCGGCCGGCCCAGCCCCGCGGACGACGAGACCACCCTGCGGGTCCGAACCCCCTCCGGGGGACGGCACGTCTGGTACCGGGTCACCGACGGCCGCCGCTGGCTGTCCTCCGTCGGTTCCGGCACCGGCCGTGCCCTGGCCTGGCAGGTCGACATCCGGGCCCACGGCAGTTACATCATCGCTCCCGGCACCACCACCCACAGCGGCACTTACACCCCTCTCGGCGAAACCCGCCGGCCCGCCCCCCTGCCCATGTGGCTCGCCCAGGAACTCGAGCGGACCGGCCACCTCCCCGCCCGGACCGTCCCGGCCCCGCGGCCGGTCCCGCCCCGCGCCCAGCAGGCCGTCCTCGCCGCCGGCGGCGGCCGTGACCGCACTGAGCATATGCTCGCGGCCGTCCTGGCGCCCGTGGAGGCATGCGGCCGGCTCGCCGAGGGCGCCGGCTTCTCCGACGCGCTCAACCGCGCCGCCTACACCCTCGGCGGGCTCGTCGCCGCAGGCCGCCTGCCCCAGGCAGAGGCCGAGCAGGCACTCAAGGAAGCCGCGGCCGCCGCCCGTCCGGGCCAGGACCGCCGGGCCGCGCAGATCATCCGAAGCGGACTCGCCGCCGGCCTCAAGCACCCCCTCTACGCGAGCGGGAGGCGCCCGTGACCTCGTCCTCCGCCGAACCCGGCACCCTGTTCGAGTTCGACCCCGAAGCCGTCGCCGCGCAGATCCGCGCGCAGGGCGGCTCCGTATCGTTGCCCCCGCAGGCGCCCCCCGAGCGGACCACGACCGGCGAGGCCACCGCGAACGGCCTGCTGCCCGACACCCTCACCGACCGCGGCAACGCCAAGCTGTTCGTCAAGCTCTACGCCAACGACTACCGGCACGTGCCCGGCATCGGCTGGTACCGGTGGGACGCCACCCGCTGGCAGCTCGACGAGGACGACACCGTGCTGTGGGCGGCCGGCGACCTCGCCGAGAACATCGCCACCCACGACCCCCGCGGCGTGTTCACCACCAGCGCCCTGCACAAACACCGCCGCCGCGCCCTGTCCACCACCGGCATCAACGCCATGCTCACCCAGGCCAAGTCCGCCCCCGGCATGGTCCTCAACGCCGCCCGCCTGGACGCGGACCCCTACGCCCTGTGCACCCCGGACGGCATCGTCGACCTGCGCACCGGACTGGCCCGGACCCCCGACCCGAACAAGGACTTCCACTCCCGCTCCACCACCGTCGGCCCCAAGCCCACGTCCACCCCCCGCTGGGAACGCTTCCTCACCGACACCTTCGGCGACGACGCCGGAGGACGGGAGATGATCTCCTACCTGCAACTGCTGCTCGGCTACTCCATCACCGGCGACGTCGGCGGCCAGGTCCTGCCCTTCCTGTTCGGCTCCGGCAAGAACGGCAAGTCCGTCCTGCTCGACGTGCTGATGAAACTGCTCGGCGACTACGCCGACGCGGCGCCGCCCGGCTTCCTCATGGCCAAGCCGTACGAGGGCCACCCCACCGACCTCGCCGAGCTCCACGGCCGCCGCGTCATCGTCTGCTCCGAGGTCAAACCCGGCGACAAGTTCGACGAGGCCCGCGTCAAACTGCTCACCGGCGGCGACCGCATCAAGGCCCGCCGCATGCGGCAGGACTTCTTCAGCTTCACACCCACCCACAAGCTGTGGCTGCTGGGCAACCACCGCCCCGAAGTCGGGACCGGCGGCTTCGCGTTCTGGCGCCGCATGCGCCTGCTCCCGTTCGAGCGTGTCGTCCCCGACCACCTCAAGATCGACAACCTGGCGGACATCCTCGTCACCGAAGAGGGCCCCGGCATCCTCGGCTGGCTCATCGACGGCGCCCGCCGCTACCTCGGCGGCGACCGCGACCTCACCGGCCCCGAACGCGTCCGCATCGCCACCACCGCCTACGCGGAAACCGAGGACCACACCGGCCGCTTCTACGAAGAGTGCTGCCGCCTCGCCCCGGAACTGCGTGCCGAGCAGACCACCCTCTACGCCGCCTACAAGGCCTGGTGCCAGAATGAGGGAGCTCCGGCCATGTCCTCACGCGCGTTCGCCGCCCGTACCCGGGAACTCGTCGGACTGGCCTCGCCGAAGGAGATGATCCTGTCCAACCAGCGCAAGCACTACCCGGGCATCGGACTGCTCACCGACGAGGAAGGGGAGGCCGGCCGATGAGCTCCCTGATCACCGAGGACGAGATCAGCCACGAGACCGAGCTCGTGTGGCTGGAGGACATCACCGCCCTGGACTACGTCCGCCAGAGCCTGGACCGGCTGCCCACGCGGAAGGGGCGGCCCGCCTACCACCGCGACGGTCGCATGGTCGGCTACGCCGTTCTCGGCCCGACCGCCAAGCCTTCGCGTGCCTCGGGTACCTTCCGTCGCCGCGTCTTCTGGCTGCTGCCCCACGATCGCGACAGCCAGCCCGACGGCCTGTACACCAAGAGCGCACCCGCCGAAGCCGTCGACCCCCGGACCCTTCAGCCCCGCGCCAAGGGGTCCAAGACCGAGCGTTCCGAAGGCGGCCCGCTGTCTCCGGCGATACACGGGCACCGAACCTCGGCATGAGACAGGCGGGCCGGCCGCGGTGCCCGGCCACGCGGTGACAGCCGAGGGAGAGCGTGAGACGGCGGTGGCACGGTGGCCACCGTCGACCGACCGGCGTCGCCGACATCGCCCCCGCACACTGGCCGGGGCGGCGCTACGGCCCTCGCCGAAGGCAGCCGGTGCCACCGCGCCGCCCGCTGGGCGGGGGCGATGACACCCGCGCGCTGATGGCACAGCGGAAACCGATCCACCCGGCGATGCGTCCTGGACGACGAGCCGAGCGGATGGGGACCAGGTGGACCGGGCGGACAGCGGCGTGACGCCGACGGGAGAGGCAGCGGCGCCCCGGCGGGCGCGACGCCGGGCCGGGCAGCGGGCTCCGGGCGGGGGCGGGGAGGGGGACGCCGGAGGCCGGTGGATCCGGACGCGGGGGCGGGTGCCCGCCGCGCTCGCCGTGCTGACGGCCGGGCTGCTGGCGTTCCACCAGGCGGTGCCCGGCTCTCCGGGCCGCCTCGGCAGTCTGCTGGAAACGTTTCTGCCGTGGCTTGGCCTGGTGGTCCCGGCACTGCTCGGTCCGGCCCTGCTGCGCCGTTCGACCACCGCCCTGGTGGCCCTGCTCCTGCCGGTGGCGGCCTGGACGTACCTCTTCGGCGGGCTGCTCCTGCCCGCGCCGAAGCCCGGCCCGCACGACCTGCTCGTGGTGCAGCACAACGTCAGCGACGAGAACACCGACCCGGAGGGCACGGCCCGCGCCCTGGCCGCCGCCGGGCCCGATGTCGTCGCGGTGCAGGAGCTGGTGCCGGCGGCGCTGCCGGTCTACGACAAGACGCTCGCCCCCGACTACCCGTACCACGCGGTCGGGGGCACCGTCGGACTGTGGTCGAGGTACCCGCTCACCGGTGTCCGGCCGCTGGACATCAAGCCGCAGGGAATCGCGGGGCCCTGGAGGCGCGGACTGCGGACCGTGGTCCACACGCCGCACGGCGAGATCGCGGCGTACGTCGCGCACCTGCCCTCGGTCCGCATCCGGGCGAGCGGGTTCGCTTCCTCCTGGCGGGACCAGAGTGCCGGCCTGCTGGGCAGGGCCCTCGCCGCCGAGCAGCTGAAAACCGTGATCTTGCTGGGCGACCTCAACGGCACGGTCCACGACCGCGGACTGGCCCCGCTGACCTCACGGATGAACGTGGCGCGGCGGGGCTTCGCCTTCAGCTTCCCCGCCACCCTTCCGCTGGCCCGGATCGACCAGGTCATGGCCCGCTCAGCGACGGTCACCCACATCCGCACCCTGCCCGCCACCGGCAGCGACCATCTGCCGGTCGCCGCCCGCATCAGACTGCGATGAGAAGTGATCCCACCGAACCCGACAGATCGCGGACGATTACGTACGTGATCAGACCGGCGACACCGGAGGGCAGCCCCGTCCGGGTCTTGCCGGCGTCCCGGCGGCGGTCACCGCGCTGTCGGAGGACGGCGAGAGCTCCGGGACGGAGCGGATCGCCGCGGGCCCGAAGGCGGTCCACCGCCCGTAGCGGACCGCGGCCACCGCGAACGGCCGCCCGAAGGTGCGCGGGATCGCCGGTCAGCTCACCGTGCCTCGGGGAGGAGGACGATGCCGTCGTCGGCGGCGTGCAGGATGTCGCGGGGCGGAAGGTGACGCCGCCGAAGGTGATGGGGACGTCGACGGCTCCGGTGCCGTTCTTCGCGCTCTTGCGGGGGATCGTGCCCAGCGCCTTGATACCGAGCCGGAGTTCCGCGAGCGCCGCGCGGTCGCGGACGGCGCCGTGCAGGACGAGACCGGCCCAGCCGTTGTCCTGGGCCGCGCCCCCGATGAGGTCGCCGACGAGAGCGGTGCGCAGGGAACCGCCTCCGTCGACGACGAGGACATGGCCCTTGCCGGGGGTGCGCAGCAGGCGCGGAGCAGGCCGTTGTCCTCGTGGCAGGGAACCAGCGGTTCCAGGGCGCTGTCGCCGGGGCGTGACAGGGGAGGAGGGGCAGGGTGCCGACGCGCATGGCGTAGTAAGCGGTGAGCGGGGGAGGATGTCGGCCGGATTCACGTCGGCCAGGCAGGAGACCGCGGCGGCGTGCGTGGAGTGCAGTGCCCGGCCGCGTGCGCGCGCGGCCGGGCCCGGTAGAAGACGGCGTGCAGGAACGCCTCCTTCGTGGGCCGGGGGCCGTCCAGGTGGGTGCCGTGCAGGTCGGCGCGGGAGCCGGGCCCGGCCCCGGACCACGCGGAGGCGCCCGAGAGAGGGGTGCGCGGGCCTCCGCGGCCGGGTGCCAGGGGTTGTCTGTGCCCGGCGAGTGGGAGAGGCGGCGGCCGTCGATCCGTCCCGTTCGACGGCCGTGACGCCGGCGTACTGCGATCAGCGCCCCGACAGCCCCCTCGCACAGTCGGAACGGCGCCGGCGGCGACCCGCCGGCACCTCGCGGTCACCGTACCGGCGCCGCCGCCCCCACCCTGCGGATACGTCGGCGCGGGCGGCACCCCCCGCCGGGACCGCTCCCCGGCCTTTTCCGGGTCCAGCCGCCCCCGCGGTGCCTCAAGACCGCCGGTCAGCCGATGATGGCGACCGGGGCGTCCCAGGCGTTGCGGTCGACGGTGATGGTGTGACCGCCGCGGGTCTCCTTGCTGTTGGCCTTGTACTGGTGGCCGCGGCTGTGGTTGGTGTACAGCTTCGGGTCCCAGGGCCAGTCCCTGGTGGTGGTCTCCTGGCCGTTCCACAGGGCGTACCAGAGGTTGCCCGGCAGGTTGGTGCGGTCCTTGGCGGTGGCGATCGCCTTGGCACTGGAGCTGCTGAAGCCGTACAGGCCGGCGCGGTAGGTCTTGGCGCGCAGGGTCTTGGTGAAGGACCGCACGTAGGTGAGGGTGGCGTTGTTGCACGCCTTGTCGGTGATGTCGTACGACTCCATGTTGAGGTAGATGGGGCTGCCGGCCTTCATGCCGAGCGCCGAGGCCTTGGCGATCGCGTCGTTGGCGTTGCTCACCCCGACCGAGGCCGCGGTGGCCGCGGTGAACCTCTCCTTGTTCCTGCTCTTCTGGCAGGGCGGCTGGGCGCCGACGTACAGGGGGATGACCCGCCAGCCGAGCGTGCTGACCGACTTCACCCAGGACTTGGTCAGGTTGGGCTGGGCGCAGCCGCGGTTCTTGCCACCGACGTAGACCGCGACGCCGCCGTAGTAGGCGTCCTTCTTCCACGCCTTCATCGCGGTGAGCGAGGGCGCCGTGCAGGCGTCGAACGCCCGGCCCGTGTAGGTCTTCTGCGCCGGCCACGCCGGGGCGGCCATCGAGGTCTGCGCCGCGATCCCGGCGCCGGCCACCACGACGACACCCGTCGCGGCCACGGCGATGTAACGGTTCTTCCTGGACAATCGGTGCTTGGGCATTCCCCACCCCATACGCCATATCAGATCGCCTCCGGTACTCCGGAGCCCGCCTACCCTACCCAGAGACGTGGGGACCGCGGCGACCGGCCGGACCGGCCTCGCAGGGGCCCCCACCGGCCGCCGGGGCGCGGCGCCCGGTTCGCCGTCGCGCCGCCCGCCGAACAGCGTCACGACCGCGTCCCGCGCCACTCGCGACGCGGTCGGCCCGCACCGCGGCAGACCCTGGACCCACCCGATCGCCTGCCGGATACTGGCCCGAGTCGTTCGTTCGCGGAGCCTGTCAAGGCTGAGCCGGGGGGTCTCATGAGTTGGCGGCACGAAACGCTGAAGTATCTGAGGGGGATGCTGGAAGGCTGCCGATCGGTGATCGCAGCGCAGGACGCCAACGTGACGGGTATGGAACTCCTCGGCGTCCAGGAGTGGACGGTGCCGTGGGGAATGGACGACGGCACCGTCGTGGTCCGGCTGACCATCATCCGGGACCCTGAATCCGCGGGCTGCAGAAGGCCGGTCCGGGGGCGGGTGGTGGTAGCGGCCGGAGCCAGGGGCTTCGAAAGGACCGGCGCCGAGGTGGGGCTGCCTCGGTTCACCGACGATCTCTCCCAGGCTCGCGGGTTCGCGGACCTCGACGAGCGGGACCGGTCGCTGACGAAGAGTCTCACCCTTGAGCTGGTGGAGGGCGTCGACGGGGAAGTGACCTCCATTCGCGAGGAAGCGGGGGGTGCGCTGAGCTTCGGGGTCCTTCTGGCCGACCGCTGATGGACGCCCGCGTTCGCGTCCGTACCGGCGCCGCTGGTCCTGCTCGGCCACCCCGGCGGACTGCGCAAGATGTACCCCCGGCTGGTGGCCCGGGCCCGGCACTTCGCGGAGGGCTTCGCCACGGCCACCGTCGAGCTCCCCGGAAGCGGTGACCGGCCTCGTTGGGCCGCCGTCGAGCGGGCCCGCGCCGACCTGCGCCGGGCACTTGAGGCCGGCGAGCCGGTCGACGGGGAGACGACCGTGGACCGGCTTGTCCTCCCGCTGGTCGACAAGGCGGTCCCGGAATGTCGGACCGCCCTGGACGCCCTCCTGGCGCTGCCCGGGATCGGCGGTCCGGTCGGTTACCCGGGGGGAGTGATCTCCATCGGGATCCGGCTGGCGGCGGTCGATCCGCGTACTCGGCCGCCGTTCTGTTCGCCGGGAGTTACGTGCCCCGCGCCATGGTCGACGAGGCCCGGCGGGTCACCATTGCGCTGCACGTCCTGTTGCGGTGACGACGAAGGGAACGGCCGGCAGGCGGCCTGGACCTGTTCGACGCCTTCGGCTCCAAGGAGAAGACACCGCACGCCAATCCGGGCGGGCACACCGGCGTCCCGCGGTTCGCGGGGGACGCCAGTTCCTCGCCCGGCACCTGAGGTGAGGCCCTACCGTCAGGCCGCCCACAACCGGTAAGCCGGGTGGGCCGGGGCCGCCGGCGCCACCCTCCCGGCTGCCGAAGCCGACGAACCGGGAGGGAGGGGAGGGACGGGAGGAGGAGTCGGCACCGGCCTGTAAAGCCCTGATGGAAACTTTGTGGAAGTGGTGTCGGCGAGGCCCCTTATGCTGCACCGAACGATCAAGCGGGACCAGGGGAGGGCGCGACATGTTCGGCAAGCTGTTCGGCAAGGGTGCGGGGAGACCGGTGGCGGATCCGCATGCCCTTCCCGTCCCGCGCAGACAGAAGAACGGGACGTACACGCTGCGCGCGCTCGGGGACGCGCGGGTGCTCGCGCTGGTGGAGGCGGCCGACGCGGGTGACTGGACGGCGGTCAAGGCGGCACTGGCCCCCTTCGATCTCGGCCGCGACCACCACGTCCTCGGTGAGCTCGCCGACCTGGACGGTGTGCAGGACTGGATCGGCCGGGCCGTCGAGGAGGACAAGGAGCACCGGGCGACGGCCCTGCTGATATCCGGGGCGCGCCACGTCAGCTGGGGCTGGGAGGCGCGCACCGCCGAGCGTGCCGTGAACGTCACGCAGGACCAGTGGCGAATCTTCCACGAGCGGCTCCACATCGCCGAGGAGCATCTGCTCCAGGCCGCCGAGCTGCGGCCGGAGTGGGTCACGCCGTGGCGCCGCCTCCTCACCTCCGGGCGCGGCATGTCGCTGGGCCCCGCCGTCAACGAGACCCGGCTCGAGGCCGCCCTGCGCCGCGACCCGCTGGACCTGGAGACCCACGTCGAGTGGGTGTCGCAGTTGCAGCCCCGCTGGGGCGGCGAGTCAGGCCAGGCCCTGGCATTCGCCCGCGACGCGTTCGCCCGCGCCCCGCGGGGGCACCGCCTCGGATGCGTGATCGCCATGGCGCACATCGAGGACTGGGTCGAGTCGGACCATGGGGACTGCCTCCAAACCGACGACATCCGGGCCGAGCTGCGGGCGGCCGCCGACCACAGCGTCCTCCACCCCGCCTACGTGCGCCGCCCGGGCTGGCAGCACGACTTCAACATGTTCGCCATGGCCCTGTCGCTGGCCGGTGAGCGCCACACGGTCCGGCGCGTCTTCCAGGCACTCGACGGCGCCTACACCGGCTGGCCCTGGACCTACTTCGCGGAGCCCGAGCAGCAGTTCGCCCGCCGCCACCGCCGCGCCTGAGCGCACGTCGCTCCCGGTCCAGCCACCGCCCGTCCCCCCCCCGCCCCTCCCACCCCGGACTGCCCGATGACTCTGCCCGACACCGCCGCGAGCCAGGCCGGCGCCGACCGCACCTTCCAGGTGGATCTGCGCGGCCTCGTCGACCTCCTCTCCCACCACCTCTACTCCAGCCCCCGCGTCTACCTGCGCGAACTGATGCAGAACGCGGTCGACGCACTGACCGCCCGGCACGGCCTCGACCCGGCCGCCCCCGCCGGCGCCTTGGGAATCCGCCTGTACGCCGACGGCTCGGTGGTGCGCGTCGAGGACGACGGCGTCGGTCTCACCGAGGCCGACGTGCACACCTTCCTCGCCACGATCGGCCGCAGCAGCAAGCGCGCCGTGGGGGCCTCCCCGGACGAGCCCATCCCGGGCTGGGGGAACATCGCCGAGCGAGGCGGGGACTTCATCGGCCAGTTCGGCATCGGCCTGCTCTCCTGCTTCCTGGTCGCGGACGAGATCCACGTCCTGAGCCGCTCCGCCCGCACCCCCGACGCCCCCGCCGTGGAGTGGCGGGGACGCGGCGACGGCAGCTACACCGTCCGCACCCTGCCCTCCTCCGCACGCCCCCGGCCCGGCACCACCGTCACGCTGACGCCACGGGCCGACGCGGGCGAGTGGACCCGTCCGGCCCAGGTGCACGCGCTGGCCCGGCACTTCGGCTCCCTGCTGCGCCACCCGGTGACCTTCGACGACGGCACGGGCGGCCCGGGTGGTCCGGGCGGCCCGGGGGCGCCCGTCAACCCCGAGCCCGCGCCCTGGGCGCGTACGTACCCCACGCCGGGAGCCCGCTCCCGCGCGCTGGCCGCCTACGGCGAGGAGGTCTTCGGGTTCACGCCGCTGGACACCATCGAGCTGGACCTGCCCGCCGTGGGCCTGAAGGGCATCGCCTGCGTGCTGCCCGAGACGGTGCCGGCCGGGCGCCGCCATGGCCACCGTGTGCACGTCAAAGGCATGCTGCTGTCCGAGCAGGCCGAGGAGCTCCTGCCCGCATGGGCGTTCTTCGTCCGCTGCGTCGTCGACGCCGAGCACCTGCGCCCGACGGCGTCCCGCGAGTCCCTGTACGAGGACGACACGCTCGCCGCCGTCCGCGACGCCCTCGCCGACCGGCTGCGCGCGTGGATCGCCCGGACCGCCGCCAACGACCCGGACCTGCTCGCCCGCTTCCTGCAGACCCACCACCTGGCCGTGAAGTCGCTCGCGGTGCACGACGACGAGATCCTGCGGATGCTGCTGCCCTGGCTGCCGTTCGAGACCACCGACGGGCACACCACCCTCGACGAGTTCGCGCGCACCCACCGCACCCTGCTCGTGACGTCCAGCGTGGAGGAGTTCCGGCAGGTCGCGGCGATCGCCTCGGCCGCCGGGCTCGGCGTCGTCAACGGCGGCTACACCTACGACCGCGAACTGGTCCACCGGCTGCCGGAGATCCGGCCCGAGGCCGTCGTCGCCGACCTCGACCCGGCGACCCTCACCGCCCACCTCGACCCCGTCGACCGGGAGACGGAACTGGCCGCCGCGGCCTACCTCGCCCTGGCCCGCGACGCCCTCGCCGTCTTCGACTGCGACGTCGCGCTGCGCACCTTCCAGCCCGCCTCCGCCCCCGCCCTCCTCATCGACAGCCGCGAGGCCCGGCACGAGCGCACCCGCTCCCAGCTCGCCCGTGAGCAGCAAGGCGGCCTGTGGGGCGACATCCTCGGCGCCCTGCGCCAGGAGGCACCGCGGGCCCAGCTGATCCTCAACCAGCTCAACCCGCTGGTCCGCACCGCCGTCGCCATCGACGAGCCCGAACTGGCCCGCACCAGCGCCGAAGCCCTCTACGGGCAGGCCGCGCTGCTGTCCCGGCGCCCCCTCAGGCCCGCCGAATCAAGCCTCATCAACCGCTCCTTCCTCGACCTTCTCGCCCACGCCCTCCACAAGGACAGCTGACGATGCCGACCGCACCCCAGACGACCGACGAGCTGTACCAGGCGCTCCAGGAGAACGACCGGCGCCCTTACGGTCGCGCGCGCACCGTCACCGCCGAGGAACTCGTCGACGCGGCCGAGTCGTTCGCCGACCCCGTACCGCTGATCCACGCGCTCTTCGAACTCCAGGAGGCGTACACCTACGGTGCCGAACCCCGGAAGTCGCCCGTCGTCTTCGCCCGCCTGCTCACTCTCTTCGACGAGCGGCCCGACGCCTTCGACGAGCGCCTGCGCCACACGCTGTTCTGGCGGTTCAAGTGGGTGGCCGGCGCCCTGCGCGCGCTGCCCGAGATACCGCTGGCCGGCCTGCGCCAGTGGCTGACGGAGATGCGCGACCGGTACGAGAAGGCCGGCCTCGGCCTCCAGCCCTACTACGGGCAGGCCTACCTGCTCGCCGCCCACGTCGGCGAGGACACCGACCTCGCCTACGAGCTGTGGGCGGGCCGCACCCGCACCAGGCTCAGCGACTGCGAGGCGTGCGAGATCTGCGAGCGCGCCCTGTACCACCTCGCGGCGGGCGACGACGAGCGGGCCCTGCGCGTGTGGGAGCCCGTCCTGGCCGGAAAGGAATCCTGCCAGGAGGAACCGGCCCGCTCCGTCTCCCACGCGCTGCTGCCCCTGCTGCGCACCGGCCGCACCGACCGGGCCCGCGAACTGCACCTCGCCGGCTACCGCGGCTGCCGCCGCAACCCCTCGATGTCCAGGGAGGTCGGCCGGCACCTGGAGTTCTGCGCGCTCACCGGCAACGAGGCACGCGGTCTGGAACTGCTCGCCGAGAACCGCAGCCTGTTCGACGAGGTCGACTCGCCGCTGGACCTGCTCGGCTTCCTCACCGGCGTGGAGGTCCTCCTCCAGCGCGTCGAGCTCCTCGGCCATGGCGAACTGCCCGCCGCCGGCTACGCCGGCCGCACCTGGACGGTGGCCGGCCTGCGCGCCGAGGTGCGGGGCCGCGCCGACGACCTCGCCGCCCGCTTCGACGCCCGCAACGGCACCACGGCCCACGCCGACCGCCGCAGGGCCCGTCTCGACCAGGCCCCGCTCCTGGACGCGCTGGAACTGACCCTGCGCACCCGCACCCTCGACGACGCGGCCCCGGCCGCCCCCGCTGCCGCGCCCGCCGCCCGTACCGCCCCGGACGTCCCCGAGCCGCTCCCCGAACTCCTCCGCCGGGCCCGCGCACTGGACGAACAGGGGCATCCGGACGCACCGGCGTGCTGGGCCCGGTTGCGCACGCTCGTGACCGCCCGCGACTACAGCCACCCCGACGACCCGGCCGTGGGCCCGCTCGGACAGCTGCGCGCGGACCTCCTGGCCGACGAGGCGGGCCGGGCCGGCGAGAAGGACGAGTTCGCCGCCGCCGCGGACCTCTACGAGGAGGCCGCGGGCCTGTACGACGACGCCGGAAAGCCGGCGCACGCCGCTATCGCCCGCGCCGGCGCCCTGGTCGCCGCCGCCCAGGTGCCCGCGCGGGGCACCGGCGGAACCGAGGCGCGGGCCGCCGCGCTGACCGCCGCCCACGCGTCCCTGGTCCGCCTGCACGAGGAGACGCCCGGCCTCACTCCGTACCAGGAGGCCCGCCTGCTGCGGCTGCGGGCGACCGCGCTCGGCCTGCGCCTCCAGACGTCGGGGAGCGAGGAGCACGTCGCGCCCGTCCTCGCCGAGGTGGACCTGCTGCAGGCGTTCGCCACCCGGCACGACATCGTCGGGCAGATCTCCGGTGCCCGGCTGCTGCGGGCCGGCACGTACGCCCTCGCCGGCGACCTGCCCGCCGCGGTCACCGAGACCGACGCCCTCCTGGACCGGCTGAAGGAGCACGGCCCCGCCTGGCACCTGCCCCGCACGCTCGGACTGCGCGGCCGACTCCACCTCGGCCTCCAGGACGCGCGGGCCGCGCACGCGGACCTGACCGAAGGGCTGCGGCTGGCCGCCGACTGGCCCGCCGACACGGTCGGCACCGCCCGCCTCCACGGTGATCTGGCCGAGACCTGCATGCACCTGGGCCGCCCCGACGAGGCGCTGCGGCACCTGACCCGCAGTGCGGAGCTGGACCTCCGCCACGGCAGCCGGACGGACGCGTTCTGCGCCTACGGCAACGCGGCCCAGCTCAGCCTGGACCTGGGCCGCGTCGAGGACTGCATCGCGCTGCTGGACTCCCTGCTGTCCGAACCGGACGTCGCCGCCGCGCGGCTCGACGACCGGCTCGTCGCCCAGCTGCGTCTGACCCGCGCCCGAGCGCTGCACGCGGGGGAGGACCTCAAGGCCGCCACGGCGGAGTTCGCCGCCCTCGCTGCCGAGTCGGCCGGCTGGGACGACGACCCGGGCAGCCACGCCATGATCGCCGCGGAGACCGCCGTACTCCTCGGCGAGTCCGGCGAGTTCGGCCGGGCCCGCCAGGCAGCGGACCAGGCACTCTCCGCCCACGCCCGGGCCCCGCGCTACGAGCGGCTCAGCAACTGCCTGCGCGAACTCGCGCGCCTCCAGGCCCAGCGGCAGGGCCCGGACGGCCTCGCCGACGCCCTGACCTTCCTCGCCGACGCCGGACGGGTCGCCGACGAGGCCCGAGCGGCCGGATACCAGGCCCACGGCCGTTCCCTGGACACGGCCCTGGCCTACGAACACGGGCGGGTCAACGCCTACGCCGGTGCGTACGAGGACGCCCTGGCCGCCCTGGAGAAGGCGCTCGCCCTGCTCGGCGAGCCGGGACCGGAGCGGGGCCGCGCCGAGGAGTGGGCCGAGTGCGTCCGTCTCGCCGGTGCCGTGGAGGGCATCTACCTGGAGCGCCCCGTCCCCGCCCTGGCCCGCCTCGACGCGGCGGTCTCCCGCCTCACCGCCCTGGGCCACACGGCGGAGACCGAGCCGCTGACCTCGCTGGCGGCCCGGCTGCGCGACGAGGACTGACGCGGCGGGCGCGGTGCCGGGGCGACAGCCCGCCCCGGCACCGGTGTCCGGCGCCATGCGCCCGCAGCGCGTCGCCCGGGCCGGCGCGGCCGACCCGGCCACCGTGCCCAAGCGGTCCGGGCGACCGCCGTCCCTGCCGGGGACCAGCTCAGGACACGGGACCTCGCGGGAGTACTAGCCGATCGAGAAGGTGACACCGGGTGCGGCATAGTCGACCGGACCGTCGAACCGGGCCGAGGCGCGTGCCACCGCCTGCTCCGGGGTGAGGGAAGGGCCGACATGGGTGACGATCAACCGGCCCGCCCGGGCCGCGCCGGCCGTGTCACCGGCGTCTTCGGGCGTATGGTGCACCTGTTCTCCCTGGGCCGGCGCCTGGGCGCTTTCGGCCTCGCACAGCAGCGCGTCGCAACCCTCGGCCAGCCGTGTGAGGTTCGCGCACGGTGCCGTGTCCCCGGAGTAGACCAGCGACCGGCCCTCGGTCTCGATCCGCACGGCGAAGGCCGGGATGCCGTGCGCCACTGCCCGGCTGGTCAACGTCAGCCCGCCGACGCGCGCTCGATGCCCGTCCTCGAGCTCATGCACGGCGAAGGCGGACTCGATCGGGCTGCGCGCCGAGGTGTTGGTGAGGAAGTGGGCCAGCCGGTCGGCGATGCCCGGCGGTCCGTACAGGGGGATGGGCGCCGCGAGCCGGATGTCCGCGAAGAGCGCCGCGTAATAGGCGGTGAGCAGGTCCGCGCTGTGATCGGCGTGCAGGTGCGAGATCCAGATCGCGTCCACCTCATCGAGGCGGACATGCCGTTGCAGCTGTGCCAGCGTCCCGCTGCCCGCGTCCACCCAGACCCGGGCGGAGCCGCCGGACACCAGATAGCCGGAGCACGGGTTGTCCACGCTCGCGTAGGGCGTCGCGGACCCCAGAACGGTGAGACGGAGAAGATCGCCGGTCATCCGGGGAGTCTATAGAACGCCTGATCGATAGGTGCGTTGGCGATGACTCCGCGGAAAGCCGTCCGCGATGTCCCAGCCGTCCGACAGAGGCGGGCCCCGCGCCGCCCGCCCCTGGCGCGTATCGATCGATCGGGATCGAACGCGGTGTGAGGGTGCCGTGCGCCGCCTCCCCTCCGGGCCGGTCCGACCTAGCATGACGCTTCCGCAACCGAGGGACCGGACGGAAGGCGGCTGATGGGACGGGAACGGACGCGACGTCAGGTGCTCTCCGCGGCCGGCGGTACGGCCGCCGCCCTCGCGCTGGGCGGACCCGTCCGGGCGGCGGGCGGCGCGGCCGGACGGACCGTCGCCGTCCTCGGCGGCGGGGTCTCCGGGCTCAGCGCGGCCCAGGAACTGGCCGAACGCGGCTACCGGGTGACCGTCTACGAACACTACCCCCACCTCGGCGGCAAGGCCCGCAGCCTGGACGTCCCCGGCAGCGCGGCCGGCGCCCGGCGCCCCCTGCCCGGCGAGCACGGCTTCCGCTTCTTCCCCGGCTTCTACCGCAACCTCCCCGACACCCTGCGCCGCATCCCGTTCCCCGGCAATCCCGACGGCGTCCACGGCAACCTCCGCGACGCCACCGAGGCCCTGGTCGCCCGGTCCGGGGGCCGCCCCGACCTCGCCCTTCCGCTGCGCACCCTCACCGCCCCGCCCGGAGCGGACGAGCTGACCGCCGCCGCCCTGCGCAAGCTGCTGACCGGAGCCCTGGACTCCGCGCTGCACCTTCCCGCGCACGAGACGGCGTACTTCGTGGACCGCGTCCTGGTCCACCTCACCAGCTGCGACCGGCGCCGCGAGGAGCAGTGGGAGAACGTACCCTGGTGGGACTTCATCCGGGCCGGCCAGATGAGCTACGACTACCAGCGGCTGCTCGGCGTCGGCCTGACCCGCGCCCTGGTCGCCACCAAGGCCGAGCAGGCCAGCACCCGCACGGTCGCCCGTACGATCATCGAGGCCTGGCTGCTCAACGGCGTCCTCGGCCGAGGGGTGGACGGCCAGCCCGACCGGGTGCTGAACGCGCCGACCAACGAGGCGTGGATCGACCCCTGGGAGCGCCATCTGCTCTCGCTCGGGGTGCGCTTCGAACTCGCCACCGACGTCCAGGAGGTGCTGTACGCGAACGGGCGGGTCAGCGGGGTGCGGGTCGCGCCCGCGGACGGCGGCCCGGCCCGTACCGTCACCGCCGACCACTACCTGTCCGCGCTGCCGGTCGAGCACGCCCGCGCCACCTGGGGACCGGCGCTGCGCGCCGCCGACCCGCAGCTTGGCCGCTGCGACGCCATCGAGACGGACTGGATGGTCGGTGTGCAGTTCTATCTGCGCCGGCCGGTGCGGCTCGGGCACGGCCACGCCGTCTTCGCGGACTCGCCGTGGTCGCTGACCGGGCTCACGCAGGCGCAGTTCTGGGACGGCCGTGACTTCGCCGCCGCTTACGGCGACGGACGGGCCGTGGACTGCCTGTCCGTGTGCGTCTCGGAGTGGAACCTGCCCGGCATCCGCTACGGGAAGACGGCCAAGCAGTGCACCCGCGAGGAGGTGGCCGCCGAGACCTGGGCCCAGCTCAAGGCGGCGCTGAACGACACCGGCCGGGCCGTCCTGTCCGACGCCGACCTGCACAGCTGGTTCATGGACCCGGCGGTGACCGGGATCGGCGGCCCCGGGCCCGCCAACCGCGACCAGCTCCTGATCCACCCGGTCGGCACCCTCCACCGCCGGCCCTCGGCGGCCACCCGCGTCCCCAACTTCTTCCTGGCCGGCGACTACGTGCGCACCGACGTGGACCTGGCCACCATGGAGGGCGCCAACGAATCGGCCCGGCGCGCGGTCAACGCCCTGCTCGACGCGGACGGCTCGGCCGCCGGCCGGTGCCGGGTGTGGACGGTCTTCCGCGCCCCCGAACTCGCGCTCCTCCAGCGGCTGGACGAGGTCCGCTACGGCCTCGGCCTGCCCAACACCTTCGACCTCGGCTGAGCGCCGCGGCCCGCCGCCCGGCCCGCCGCCACGCGGAGCCCTGGCCGGTGTACGTCAGGCGCCTGCCGCAGGTGAACAGCCGGCCGTGCCGCGCGCGACGTGCTTTCGGGCAGGCCGGCCGGAGGCGCGACTACACGCTCTCCTCCCGGCGGACGGAGAAGGCGCCCGCGGCGGCCGCCAGGACCGCCGCCGCCGCGGCCCGTTCCGGAAGGTGCGGGTCGGGATCGGTGCGCAGGAGCACCAGCTGGTGGTAGAGCGGCGCCGTGGCGGCGATCAGCAGGCTCCGCGCGTCCGTGTGCCGTGCGGGGAGTTCACCGCGCTCGACGGCGCGCTCGACGAGGATCTCGCACTGGGCGTACCGGCCGGCCCACAGCCGCGTCTGGGCCCGCGCGGCCTGTTCGGAGTGGAACGAGGCGGCCATCAGGGCGAGGGCGAACGACGGCCGCACGACCAGGGATTCCTGGATCTCCCGGTTGAGGGCCGTCAGATCGCCGCGCAGCGAGCCGGTGTCCGGCGGCCGCCAGTCGGCCTCCCCGGCGGCGTCGATGACGTCGACGAGCAGGCCGCCGACATCGCGCCAGCGCCGGTAGACCGTGGCGCGGTGCACTCCGGCCCGTGTCGCGACACCCTCCATCGTGAGTCCTTCGTGCCCGTTCTCGGCGAGTTCGGCGCGCACCGCGTCGAGCACCTGGGCGCGGACGCGGGCGGAGCGACCGCCCGGGCGGCGGCCCGGCCCGGGGCCCAGTGGGTCTGTCATCGGTGATCGGTATCCGGTTGAGTAAGGCGGCAGGGCTGTGCCAGCATCTTAACGCGGCGATTGTCGCTCTAGGCCAGCCAGAGAGGAACCGCCGCCCCGATGCCGCCCGTTCCCGCCGACCCCACCGTGCTCCACCCGATGCCCGAGCACCCGCGCGTGGTCCTGCTCAGGCCGCTGGTGAAGTCGCCGCTGATCGAGGTCGGCGACTTCACCTACTACGACGATCCGGACGACCCGACCGCGTTCGAGACGCGTAACGTTCTCTACCACTACGGCCCCGAGCGGCTGGTCATCGGCAAGTACTGCGCGCTGGGCACGGGCACGCGGTTCATCATGAACGGCGCCAACCACCGCATGGACGGCCCTTCCACCTTCCCGTTCCCCACCATGGGCGGCTCCTGGGCCGAGCACTTCGACCTGATCACCGGCCTGCCCGGCCGGGGCGACACGGTCGTCGGCAACGACGTCTGGTTCGGGCACGGCGCCACGGTCATGCCGGGTGTGCGGATCGGTCACGGCGCGATCGTCGCCGCCGGCGCCGTGGTCACCGGCAACGTCCCCGACTACGGCATCGTCGGCGGCAACCCCGCCCGGCTCATCCGCACCCGCTACGACGCTGCGGACGTCGCCCGGCTCCTCACCGTGGCGTGGTGGGACTGGCCCCTGCGGCACATCACCGAGCACCTACGGACGATCATGTCGGGGACCGTCGCCGACCTGGAGGAGGCCGCCGCGCGGATCGAGCGGCCCTAATACCGCGCCCTCGCCACCCCGCCCGCACCCGCCCCGCGCCAGAAACGAGTGATCGCCCATGTCCCGTCGCCGCGCCCGCATCGCGATGGCCGGCGTCCCCATCGTCAGCCATGTCCTGCCCAGCCTCGCGCTCATCCGTGAGCTGGTGGCCCGCGGGCACCGGGTCACCTACGCCAACGACCCGATCGTGGCCGACCGGATCGCATCCCCGGCGCGGAGCTGGTGCCCTGCGCCTCCACGTTGCCCGTCGCGGACAACGACTGGCCCGCCGATCCCATCGCTGCGGCGAGCCTCTTCCTCGACGACGCCGTCCAGGCGCTCCCGCGACTGCGCGCCGCCTACGACGACGATCCGGCCGACCTCTACCTCTACGACATCGGCGCTCTCGCCGCACGCGCCCTCGCCGAGGCGCAGGGCCGTCCCCTCGTGCAGCTGTCCCCGACGTTCGTCGGCTGGGACGGCTACCAGGAGGAGGTCGCCGCGCGGCTGCGGAAGCTGCCGGGCGCCGACGCGTACCGGGACAGGTTCGCGCGGTGGCTCGCGGAGTGCGGGGCGACGACCACGGACGTGGACGTCTTCTCCGGGCCGCCCGCACGGGCCCTCGCCCTGGTCCCGCGGGCGATGCAGCCGCACGCCGATCGGGTCGACACCGACACGGTGACCTTCGTCGGCCCCTGCTTCGACACCCGGGCGGACACGGACGGCTGGACCCGCCCGGCGGGCGCGGACCACGTGCTGCTGATCTCGCTCGGCTCGGCGTACAAGCCGGCCCGCGTTCTAGCCAGTGCGTCGCCGCCTTCGGCGACCTGCTCGGCTGGCACGTCGTGCTCCGGATCGGCAAGTACACCGACCCCGCGGAACTCGGCGCCGTCCCGCCCAACGTCGTCGTGCGCTCCTGGGTCCCGCAGCGGGCGATCCTGCAACAGGCCGACGCCTTCGTCACCCACGCCGGCATGGGCGGCTGCGGCGAAGGGCTCCTTGCCGGCGTTCCCATGATCGCCGTGCCGCAGGGAGCCGAGCAGTTCATGACATGCCGGCCGCCGCCGGCCCCGCGCTGTGAAGCACCGCCGCCGCTTCCCTACAGCATGATCCAGCGGGAGACCGCGAAGGTCACCGGGATCGCCGCCGCGGAGGCGAGCAGGGGGGCGAACCGGTTCCCGGCATGCAGCACGTCGACGATCACGTACACACCGGCCGTGGTGATCACGAAATTGGCGGCGTTCGTCAGCGGGAACAGCAGGAATTTCCGCCAGGTCGGCCGGGTCCGGTAGGTGAAGCGGGCGTTCAGGAAGAAGGACCCGGCCATGCTGAGCAGGAACGCGAGAACATGCGCGAGGAGATAGGGCAAACGCATGAGAAGCAACAGGTAAAGACCGTAATACGTGCCGGTGTTGACGACGCCGACCATGGCGAAGGTCGCGATCTGTCGCCGCATCGGACGGGACATGACGGTACGCATCAGGGAATGAGGTCTTTCGTCCGTTCCACGTTGCTCGCCTTCACCAGGAAATGCGGGCGTCCTTTGACCTCGTAGTAGATCCGGCCGGTGTACTCCCCGATGACGCCCAGCATCACCATCTGCACCCCCGCGAGCGCGGTGACGGCGGTGACGATGGTGACATATCCGGGGGTCTCCACGCCGTTGACGAGCGCGGCGCCCACGATCCACGCCGTGTAGAGCCCGGCACACGTCACCAGGGCCATGCCGAGGTGGAGGGCGGCGCGCAGCGGCCTGTTGTTGAACGACAGCAGCCCGTCGAGCCCGTAGTTGAGCAGGGACCTCAGGGTCCAGGAACTGCGGCCGTGCTCACGTAAGGCGTTCTCGTACTCGAATATGGTGCTGGGGAAACCGACCCACGCGAACAGGCCCTTGGAGAAGCGGTTGTACTCGGTCAGGGCCAGCACCGCGTCCACCACGCGCCGCGACAGCAGCCGGAAGTCGCCCACGCCGTCGACGAGTTCGACGTCGACGAGCCGGTTGACCAGCCGGTAGTACAGGCGGGCCGTGAGGGTGCGGGTGAGCCGGTCGCCGCGCCGGCTGCGCCGGGCGAGGACCTGGTCGTAGCCCTGGCCGCGCAGTTCCACCATGCGCCCTATCAGCTCCGGCGGGTGCTGGAGGTCGGCGTCCATGACCACCACCGAGTCGCCGGTGGCCTGGCGCAGACCGGCCAGGAGGGCGGCCTCCTTGCCGAAGTTGCGGCTGAAGGAGACGTAGCGGACGCGCGGGTCGCGGTCGGCGAGCTGTTCCAGGAGGGTGAGCGTCCGGTCGCGGCTGCCGTCGTCGACGTAGACGAACTCCATGTCGTGGCCGAGCGGCAGCAGGTCGTCGGCGACCTTCTGCACGGCGGTGTGGAAGCGTTCGATGACGTCTTCCTCGTTGTAGCAGGGGGCGACGATCGAGATGAGCATGGTTGTCTCCGGGACGCGGTCAGGGGGCGCTGGCGGTGCGGAGCGCGGGGCGGTGTGCGGCCCGCCGTCCGCGGACGGCGGTGACGGTGCCGAGCAGGACGAGGGTCAGGAGCGAGACGCCCCCGACGGCCGTGCCCAGCCGCAGGCCGGGCGGGCGGAAGGTGCAGGTGACGCTGGTCGCGGAGCCGTCCAGGGGGACGGCGATCAGCCCGTAGTACGTCTGGGCGGGCGCGGCCGGGGCCCCGCCCGCGGCACACCGCCAGCCGGCGATCCGGGGGACGGCGAGCACGGCGGTGCCTTCGCTGCCGGCCGGGAGCAGGGCCCGGACGGTGCCGTCGGAGACGGTCACCTCGCCGGCGCCCGTGGTCTTGAGCCGCTGGACGGCGGTGCGCAGGCGCGCGGTGTCCAGGCAGCCGACCGCGCCGTCCGGGACGGTGCCGGTCCGGGTGGGCGACAGCTCGATCCGTACCCGGCCGGACGGCGGGGCCGTGCCGAGCCGCTGCATGGCGGCGATCTTGGTGGTGTCGGAGGTGAACCGGCCGGTCAGCGGACGGGCCGGGGTGCCGGTGAGGCGGGCGGTGCCCGAGAAGCGCGGCGCCCAGAGGTAGACCTCGCTGCCGGCCGGGCACCGGGCCGCGATCGTCGGCCGGTGCGCGGCGGCGGCCTTCGTACGGGGGGCCTCGATCACCGCGCCCGCCCGGTCGCCGGCCGCCCGGTCGGGCTGCCCGCCGTCGCCGGTGCGCACGGTCAGCGGGGGCACGGTATAGACGCGGGTGCCCAGCAGCAGTTCCTGGTTGCGGTAGGGCGACGGCCCGAAGGCGGAGACGCCGGTGCGGGCGGTGGGCGCGGCGGACGGCCGGACGGTGACCAGGGGCGGTACGTCCTGCCGGGACACGGTCACCGGGCCGCGGTCGCGGGGGTTCCACCTCTGGTGCTGGTCCGGCGGGGAGTGCACCCGGGCGCCCACGGAGAAGATCGCGTCGGTGACGGCGTTGTCCAGGCTCTGGACGTTCCGGCCGCGCGAGGTCCAGCCGTCGCCGAGGGCGGTGAGGGTACGGCTGAAGACGTCCGCGGTGAGGCTGCTGTAGTACTGGGCGCCCTGGCCGCCCACCATCATCGGGTCGTTGCCCACGGTCTGCTCCCGGCCGGGGTCGGTGCGGTAGGCGGGCCAGCCGTCGGCCCTGGATATGGCCTCCGCCTGACGCTGCTGCCGGCTTCCCCAGGGCGCGTAGTCGTCCATGTGGTTCAGCCGCAGCCGGGTGGCCACGGCGGAGGCGGCGGTGGCCTCGCCGAGCTGGGCGCCGGCCAGGAGGGCGACGGCGAGCCCGGCGAGCGTGGTGCGGCGGCGCGCGGCCGCACCGCCGGCCGCGGCGCCCGCCTCGGCGGCGCGGCCGTCCCCGCCCGGCTCGCCGTGGCGGCCGCGCCCGGCGCCGGGCCCTTGCTCTGCGGCGGGACCGCCCCCGGCGCCGGGGCCCGTGGGCGCGGCGGGCCGGGCGGCTTCCGCGCGGCGCAGCAGGAGCAGTCCCCCGAGCGCTCCGGCGACGGCCAGGAGCAGCACCGGCCAGACGTAGGAGTGCACCAGGCCGCTCCGGCTCGCGATGGCGGCGATGAGGGCGAGCAGCGCGGTGGCCGCGGCCACCGCGCGCCGGCCGGGCACGCCGTAGGACAGCGTGTGCCAGGCCGCGATCACCAGCAGCGCGCACAGCACGAACGTCTGGCGGTAGGGGCTGCCGTTGGGTGTGGTGAAGGCGTGCCAGGCCAGGTGGGTCGGCGTCCACTGCGCCGACAGCGTGACGGCGGCCACCAGCAGGCTCCACCCGGCGCGCACCCGTACGGGGGCCGCCCGGTGGAAGGGCAGGGCGAGGGCCAGCAGCAGCGCGGTGGTGCCGACGAAGAGCGCCGGGGTGCCGAATCCGTAGGTCGCCGGCAGCAGCCGGGCCAGCAGGTCCTGCGTGGCGACCGGCGCGAAGTGCGTGACCCGGCCCGGGTAGGCGTGCTTGGTGCCGAAGTAGACGACCGTGACCAGCGGTGCGGCCAGGCCGACGCCCAGGGCGACGGTGACCGCGGCCCGGCCGGCCGCCGTCAGCGCCCGGCGGCGCGGCAGGCCGGAGAGCCACAGCCGCAGCAGCAGGACGAGGCCGGCGCCGAGGGTGGCCATGTACGCGGTGTAGAAGTTGGCGATCCAGGCGAGTGCCACGATCAGCACGCCGAGCGGCCGGCGCCGTCCGGCGAGCGTCCATTCGCCGACCAGGCACAGCAGGGGCAGGGCGATGAGGCCGTCGAGCCACATCGGGTTGTACGAGGCGTCGGTGAGCGACCAGCCGCACAGCGCGTAGGCGGCGCCCAGCAGCCCCGCCGCCCACCAGCGGCCGGAGCGCAGCCTGAGCAGCAGCCAGGCCATGGCGGCGCCGGCGCACGCCGTCTTCAGGACGGTGACCGCATAGACGGCGAGGTCGATCTCGTCCCTCGGGAACAGGGCCACGAGCAAGGCGAAGGGGCTGCTCAGATACGTCCCGAGGTCGGGCAGGAAGCTGGAGCCGAACCCGGACTGCCAGTTGACGAGCAGGCCGCCGTCGGACCGGCCGTGCAGCAGGTCCCACAGGTGGGCGTGGAACGGCACGTACTGGTTGCCCAGGTCGTTGACCGCGCGGGTGCGCGGGCCGAAGGGATGGCTGCGGGCGACGGCGTCGGCCGCGCAGAACACGGTGACGGTGATGGCCGCGGCGAGCAGTGCCGCGGCCTGTCGCGGTCTGCCGCGCAGGGTTGAGCGATCCATTCTCGGCGGGCCCCCAGGGAATTCGCTGCGCAGCGCCTCTTGCGGGGACGTCACTCCCTGTGCGCATCGGTCGTCCGACCGATTAGACCCGGGCCATTTCCTCATGGTTGCGCCGTCGCCGGTGAACGGTGGGCGAATGGTGAATGACGAACCGCGCTCGGGGCGCGCCGAAATAATTCGGGACGCACTCCGCCGCCCGAAAGGAAAACGGGACGCGTCCCGGGGAGGCCGAGGCCGAGCGCCGGCGGGGCGTCCGCCGGCCGACGGACGCGCCGGCGGGGCGTCCGCCGGCCGCGGATGGTCATCCGGCCGACCGCCCCTTTCGGGCGTCGTGCGGCCTGTGACAGCGCTGTGACGGGGAACCGATGATTCCGCTAACCCGCGTTCCATAACCTTTAGGCACAACGTCGCAGCCCGTACCGTTCGGCCCTTGAGGCCGAGGACGCGGGCATGCGGTCGGTTTCTCCACCTTCTCGCCGTCTCACCACCCAGAAGGGCAGCTCTCTCTTGATAACGCCTGTTTCCTCTACTTTTGAGCGTGCCTCCGTGTCCTCTCGCCGTCGCCGTGTGCTGCGTGGAGCCGTCGGCTCAGTCGTGCTCACCGGTGCGGTTCTCGCCTCCGCGGCAACCGCGTTCGCCGACAGCGACCCCGCGCCGACCGCCTCCGCCCCGGCGACCGTTCCCGTCACGGCCGACCCGTCGGCGCCCGCTTCCACCCCGGCGACCTCGGCCCCGGCCGCCTCCGCCCCGGCCACTCCCTCTCCGGCGTCGCCGTCGGCTTCCGCCCCCGGATCGCAAGCCCCCGCTCCCGCCTCCCCGAGCCCGTCGGCCACGGCCGCCGACCACGGTTCCGGCGGGCAGGGACCGGTCACGCCCGTCCGGTGCGTGGTGACGATCCAGCAGAACATCGGCGCGGGCACCACCGCGCTGATGACGATGAGCCCCTCCGGACCGTCCGTCCTGTTCCGGGGTTCCGGTGAGGACAAGCCGCTGCCGGGCCTGGCGCTGAACCGGGACCAGCCGAAGCTGCCCGCGAGCGCGGGCTTCCAGGCGGAGATCCTCCAGCCGTACAGCGACCGGCCGCAGTTGCTGACGAACATGGAGGGCGGCGGTCACCCGGCGTCGGTGACCTCCTTCCCCCGCCTGCCCGAGGGCTGCGGAACCGACGGCGGGGCCGCAGGCGGCACCGGGCAGTCCTCCGTGACCGCGAAGGGATCCGTGCAGGGCTCCGCTCAGACCTCCGTGATCCCCAAGGGCGGTGTCGCGGCGGGTTACGAGGTGACCGGTGAGGGCGACTCCGCGCTGCCGGGCGGCACCACCGCGGCGGCCCTCGGCGCCACCGGTCTCGCCGGTTTCGCCGGTGTCGTGTTCGCCACGCTGCGCCGCCGCAGGGCGGCCGCTCCCACTCGCTGACGCACGCACCCGCGCCCCGGGCCGGCCCGGCCCCGGCACAACGCCGGGGCCCCGCAGCCCCGCCCTGACTCCCGGAACCCGCTACGCCGACCCGCAGCATCCCGACCGCTGCATCCAGC
>NZ_JBFAWY010000036.1:0-67186 GCF_040680575.1 Streptomyces sp. NPDC052020 | reverse complement strand
TCTTCCTCCAGCGCTACATCTACAACGGCTTCGCGCAGGGAGCGACGAAGTGACACCGCCCGGCCCCCCGGCCACGCCCCGCGGAACCGAGGGCATCTTCACTTCAGGCCCATGTGCAGACGCAGGACGAGCCCCTGCGTCGCCGCCCGGATCTCGACCAGATCACAGAGCTGGTGCATGATCCACACGCCCCGTCCGCCGGTCGGCGCGTACGGGTCGGGGCGGCGGCGGCCAATCAGGGGATCGGCCATTCGGCCGCGGTCGCTGATCTCCGCGACGAGTTCGCCGTCGGCTCGCCACATGCTCAGGCGGCCGTGGCCTCCTCCGTGGCGCACCGAGTTGCTGGTCGCCTCGCCGATGGCGAGGAGCCAGTCCGTGCGGCGTTCCGGTGGCAGGCCGGCGGTCGCCGCCCAGCGGTCGGCCTCGTCGCGCACCCGCGCCAGGTTCTCCCCGCCGAACGTGACGATGACCGCGTCTTGCGGCTCGGGCAGCGGGATGTCGCAGTCGCGGCAGACCTCGTGCGGATCGGTGTAATCGGAACTGGCGCGGTAGGCCACCGAGTCGCCGACGACCGGATGGGTACGGTGCGCCTGTGCCAGAACGTCCTCGGGCAGGGCAGTGTCGTAGGGACACAGAATGCTGAGGCTGTGCCCCTCGAAGGCCAGGTTGATCAACGCCTCGTGACGCGTAGCCTCCCAGCTCTCCGCCGGGGTGCGCCCGACCCAGATGGGCTCCCCCACGATCGATACCGGCTTGAGTCCGTTCCCCGGGCGATCGGCGAACTCCTGAAGCATCGACAGGATGCGCCCCGGGTTGCGTCCCGCCCCGGTCATGTCCACCCATGTGATGTGCTCGTGATCGCCGCCGAAGACGTCCTTCAGCAGCTTCAGACGTGAGCCGGGCACGGCCACCAGCACGGCTCGTTCATCGTCCAGGGCGCCTTGAACGAAGTTCCCGACGCCGTCGAGGTACTCGTTCTCGGTGTTGTAGAACAGGGCGGGGTGGAAGAAGGGGATCTGCCGGTCGGGGCCGTGGCCCACGAGCGAGTTCGTCGTCATCGGTCGAGGACCTCCACCACGGAGCCGAACTCGGGGAACAAGCCCAGCAGCCGCCGAAGGGAAGGCGGGGCCTGCCGGACACCCAGCGGTGTATCGGCCGGACGGCCGGCAGCCGCGTCGGCCAGGGTGGCCAGCGAAGCGGCGTCCAGGTGACGCAGATCCGCGAGGTCCAGTTCCACCCGTTGTGGCGGCATACCCCTGACGGCGGCAGCCGCGGCGGCGACGACATCCCGCGTGTCGTACCCGGCTGATCCGGACATCCGCAGACCGGGGCGGTCAGCCAGCGGCGCCACCCGCAGCACCGGCCCACCGACAGGATCGCCCCGGCTCGTCAGATGGGCACCGGCAAGGACGTCCACGCAGTCGTCGGACAGCAGTCGCCGGTCGTAGAAGCACCACGCCGTCAGGGGCAGCCGCTCGAAGACCTCGTGGTGGATGCGCAGCTCATACTCCAGGAGCCGGTCGGCGCCGGGTATGTCGCGGGCGCCCCAGGACATCTCACCGATCGCTCGCAGCCCGCCGTATCCCCGGGCCACAGCCGCCTCCACCGCGTCGTGCCACAGCCCGATCATCGCGTCCGGATCGAAGCCGGTACCGGCGAGATACGTCTGTGTCGCAGTCGACACGGACAGCTGCCCGCGTCTCACGGCGGCCATCGCGTCGATTCCCGCGTCGGTGAGGGCACGCAGTACCCGCTCGGGGTTCGTGGTGTCCGCGAAGTACTTGATCTCCTCGCCCTGCTGGAGTCCGCCGCGGACGAAGGCGCAGAGGTGGCCGGCCCACTCCTGGTCGTCGGCGAAAACCACGCTCGAGTGACGTCCCGCCTTCGGCTCCCGATCAGAGGAGACGGCCGCTTCCGGCATTCTCACCACGCTGCCCGCCCCTACTTTCCGCACATGACCCTCCCCATGGAAACACATGAAGCGGGTGTCGCTGCCTCTCCTCCCTCTTTCCGCCCGACCTCACCCCGGCCACCGGCCGGCCTGTCCGCTGCCCGCGCGCCTCGTGGGCGCCGGCAAGGGTGCCGGCGCCCGCTCCAGACCGTGGGCGGTGGTGAGATCGGTCAGTCCCGAGATCGTCAGCACGGGCGCGGGGAGAGGAGTGGCCACCAGCTCCAGCCGGTCGGCGCGTGCGAACAGTGCGCTTGAACGACCTCCTCAGCGACGACCGGGACACCCCATGGGCGAACGACGACTCCTACGGCTGGAGCCGGTGAGGGCCACCCCCTGACCGCCCCCAGGTGCTGCGGGCAGGGCGGAGCAGCCGCCTACCCAGCGCTGTCGGCGGCCGGGCGGGGGCTGACAGCGTTCAGGCCGTGTCGGGGGCGCCCCGGCGGGCGGTGAGCGCGTCGGCGGTGGTCGGGTAGTGGGGCAGGAGGCTGTCCACTCCGGTGAGGGTGAGCATGCGCATCAGCCGGTCGGGGATGGCCGCCAGGGTCAGGGAGCCGCCGGCGTCCTGGGCGCCGTGCCAGATGCCGATCAGCGCGCCGAGGCCGGCGGAGTCGCAGAAGCCCACACCGGACAGATCGAGGATGAGGTGCTGGTGTCCCTGGTTGATCAGCTCCAGCGCGCGGGTGCGCAAGGAGGGTGCGGTGTGCAGGTCGATCTCGCCGGTGACGGTGGCGACCGCTGCGGGACCGGGAGTGGCGGTCAGGTTCAGCTCGATGTCGTCGGTCACGGCGGTCAGTGCTCCTCGCCGGCGGGCGCGGCGGTGGTGTGGGCGGTGGATCCGGCTCCCGTCGCGGCAGCGGCCTCGTCGGGGGTGGGGACGGACAGGGCCAGCAGGGCGATGTCGTCACTGGCGCCCTGGGGCAGGGCTTCGAGCAGATCGACGGTGTCCTCGACCAACTGTGCCGCGTCGCACGGGGCGGGGCGAGCGGTGAGGAACGCCGTCAGGCCGTCCTCACCGAGCATGGTATCGGCGCTGGTGTGTGCTTCGGTCAGGCCGTCGGTGTAGAGCAGCAGGGCCTGGCCGGGGCCGAGGTGGAGGGTGGTGGAGGCGAAGCGGGCGTCGGGGAAGGCCCCGATGAGCATGCCGCCCTCGGGACGGACCGCTTCCACCCGCATACCCGGGCCGCCTGCCGCGGACGGGGCGGGGCTCAGGCGGTAGGCCGGGGGGTGTCCGCCGGTGGCCAGTTCCACGGTGAAGCCCCCGGCCGCATCGGGGGTGAGGGTGGCGAAGAAGGCGGTGCAGAACCGGCTGCCCGCCCACACGTCGGCCAGCAGGGCGCCGTTCAGTGCCTCCAGTACTGCGACGGGGTCGTCCGTGTGCTGGGCTGCGGCCCGCAGGGTGTGGCGGGCCAGGGAGGTGATGGTGGCGGCCTCGGCGCCCTTGCCGCACACATCGCCCAGGAAGAACGCCCACTTCCCCTCGGGCAGGGGGAAGACGTCGTAGAAGTCGCCGCCCACGTCGTGCACGGACGCGGTGTGGTAGTGGCAGGCCAGTTCCAGGCCGGGCACCGTCGGCAGCGTCGGCGGCAGCAGAGTGCGCTGCAGCGTGGAGGCGAAGGAGGCGATCGCCGCCTTGTCCTTCTCCGCCTGCTCGCGGGCGGCCCGCTCTGCCTCGGCGGCGCGCTGTTCCTCGCGCACGGTGCGCAGCGCGGACAGGCGCAGCTCCATCTCGTCCATCACGATCGCCGCCAGATCGGTCAGGGTGGCCGTCTCCTCGGAGGTGATGGAGCGGGGCCTGGTGTCCAGAACGTTGACCGTGCCCAGCTTGTGCCCGTCCGTCGTGGTGATCGGCGCGGCGGCGTAGAAACGCACGCCGAGCGGTCCGGTGACCAGCGGGTTGCCGCGGGCGACCTCGTCGAGCAGAGTGTCGGGGATCACCAGCGCATCGTCCCGCAGGACCGCGGAGCCGCACAGGCCCGGGTCCCGGCCGATCTCACTGACCCCGTCCAGGCCGTACGCGGCCTTGAACCAGATCCGGTCCTCGTCCACGATCGTCACCGTCGCCACCGGCACGTCGAACAGGCGGGCTGCCAGCGCAGCGACCCGGTCGAACGCGCCGTCGGGCGGGGTGTCGAGGATGTCGTAGCGGCGCACCGCGTCCATCCGGCGGGCCTCGATCACCTCGTCGGGCACCAAGTGCAGGCGCTTGCCAGGAACGCCGTTCTCGGATGCCGAGGCCTGCTCGGGCATCGGCCTTCCACCTCCTTGATCTCCACGGCCGCCGGGCGCGGCGCGGACCAGCCGCAACACTAAGCGGAACAAGCGTGCGAGGGCCATCGAGTGCCGGATACCTCACAGGATCACCAACACCGCCGATGCGCGGCACTGCCCTGAAGCTGGACGCCGGCACCGGGCCAGGTCTCCACCCAGCCCGCTCCTGCCCCACATACGGGCATCGAACAGGCGACAGGACTTGCCGCTCATCTGCGCATGAACCTTCACACGCCCGAGAGGAGGCCAAAACTGCACACACAGCGATTCCCGGAAACGGCCCTTTCCCGGAGTGAGATCCAAAACGTTCGCCGCGAGCGGACAGAGGCCCCGGTTTCGCCGTCAGAAACCTTCTCGCTCGAAAGTGGAATCAGGACAGCAGGCCAACCGGAATATTCCGGAACATGCCGCAGGCCGCCGCAATCAACCCTGACGGCGGGCGGCGGGGCCGTGCTCGGCGACGTGCCGGGCGACGGCGTCGACTCCGGGGAGAGCGGAACGTGGGCCTTCACTCCTGACCTTGGGCACCCGAGATAGTGGATCTTGAGGGCCCGAGGGATGGACGTGTCGTGGTCATGAAGACCATCCGCCGGATTTCAAGGTGGACGTGGTCGCACTGTATGAGTCGCGGTCCGAGGCGACGATCAGGCAGATCGCGCCGATCTGGGGGTGAACCCGGAGACGCTACGGGGCTTACCGGCTCACTGCCCGTGCAAGTCGCCGGGGCCTTTCCACTGCGGGAGCACCGTCGAGAGGCCATACTCCCTGGCTACCTGCTCAAGCTCGGTCGTCCACGGCTTGTCGCGAAGCACCTCGTTGAATGCCAGCATGGCGAAGTGGAAGATCCACAGGCAGTACAGGGGGCACTGCACCATCTCCTCGTGGATCGGCTTCTGGCTGACCTCGAAGGCCCCCTTGCCCGTGTCACGGAAGAACATTTGGGCGCCGGTGAGCGTCGGGTGCGTGAAGCGGGACTCGACCGTGTAGAAGCTCCACATGTTGGTCAGGCCGTAGCCATTGATCAGGGTTTCGATCTTCGCCAGACGTTCGTTCGGATCTGCAGGGATGGTCTTGTTGACCACCTCAACGGTCTCCGCCATGACCTTGTAAGCGTCCTTGTAGCGATCCTTTGTCCCGTCCGCCTTCAGAGCCTTCGCGAGCTGGATCTGATCGCCGCGGAGCTTACGGTTGTAGATGTCACCTATCCGGTCGCCTTGATCGACACACCACCGCAGTGTGATCGCGTACTCGAGTGCGCTTCGCCGGTTAGGCGATGCCACCCCACACGCGTCGGCCGTGTGCAGGGTCAGGATCGCACAGACCTGATGCGCCACGTTGAAGAAGAGTCCCCAGCCGATGACTGCCGCTCGGTTCATAGGGTCGACGCGCTTGTGAAGATCGCTGGAGATCAGGTTTTCGAGACGGATCAGGCCATCCCTCGGGGCAGGTTCAGTCACCGCGTCATCATCGCGAACCGACGCCGCCGCCGCTACGAGGTTTCCGAGAGCGGTCGAGGAATGGGGTCGTTGACCCTCCTGGCCACTCCCCTCCTGGCCACTCGCGTGACGCTGGAGGCACACACATGCCCCGAACCAGCAAACTGATGATCGAGGTAGGGGATCGCATGGAGACCCTGCCGGTCATGCGCCAGCCGAGCCTATCGGGGCAGGCTGCCCTGCCCCGATACGGCGGCAAGCCCGCGGCCGACCCGGCTCCCAGCGCATACAGACCGCCGGCCAAAGCCTCGGCACTCGTACCCACCCCGCACGGAACGGATGTACCGCGCAGAGAACAAGGATAATTCGCCTATCTCGACCCGGGCCGAACTACACGACTTCTTTCGACGACGTCACCGACGCCTGCTCGTTCGCCGCCCACGTCGCCGCCCTGACATGCTCCGTCCCCGGCGCGAACCCGCCCTGGGCGGATGAGACGGAGCCGGGAGCCGGCGTCAGTCGACCCCTGTCGCGGCGGACGGGCTGAAGGGCTCCAGCCGCCTCTGGGGCTCGGGCCCGCAAGGTCCCCGCCCGCAAGGTCCCCGTCATCGAGGAGATCCGCCCCCTCGTCGCCCAGCGCCTCCTGTCCGCCGGCCCCGGCCCCGACGCCCGCCTGTCCACCGGCCGGCACGGCGGACGCGTCGCCACCGCCGTCCTGCACGACGCGGCTCATTGGGGCGACGTCGTCACCCAGCTCGGCTACGAACACCCGCGCCGCCGCCTCCGGGCATCGCAGCGTGGTCCGAGCCCCGCGCTCACCCCCGAGCCCGATCGTCATCATCCGCTGACGCCGGTCAAGCAGAGCTGGTCCCAGCGGGTCCCCAAAACGATCAAGGGCCGGTTCCGGATACCTCCGAAACCGGCCCTGACCCGTGACTCTCACGAGTCGGGACGACAGGATTTGAACCTGCGACCCCTTGACCCCCAGTCAAGTGCGCTACCAAGCTGCGCCACGTCCCGATGCGCGACCCGTGCGGCGAACCGCGTGATCAACGCAGGTCAAAGCCTACCTCATGCGGATGACCTGCGGGTACGGCGCCGGCCGCGCCTACCCTCCGGGGCCGGAACCGTACCGGGCCGAAGGGGGCGTGCCCGTCGCGCGCAGGTGTGGCGCGGCCTCGGGGACAGCGCCGAGCGGCCGGCGTTCCACCCCGCTCCCTCCCGGCCCGGGTCGGTGACGGCGGTCGCGGTCGCGGCCGGTCGGCGCCGGGGCGGCGCGGCCGTACCCGCGGGCGTCCCAGAAAGGGGCGCTCCTTGTCGGGCACCGGCGCGGCCAGCCCGGTGATCGCATCGCGAGACGGCCTTGCGTCGCGCCCCTGACCAGGCGTTTCCTCGCACGGTGCGAACCGAACAAGTCGAACACCGTGGCAACGACGGCTCCGGCGACCGCTCCGCGCGGCGCGCCGTCACCGTCTTCCCGATCCTCGTCCTCGCGGCCGGCGTCCTGGGTCTGCTGCTGCCGGGGAGCTTCACCGGCGGCCGCGAGGCAGTGCCCTACCTCCTGGGTGTCGTGATGTTCTGCATGGGCATCACCATGACCCCGCAGGACTTCCGCGGAGTCGCCCAGCGGCCCTGGGCGGTGGCGCTCGGGCTGGTCGCGCACTACGTCATCATGCCGGGCCTGGGCTGGGCCGTCGCCCATCTGCTCCAGCTCCCGCCGCAGCTCGCCGCCGGGGTGATCCTCGTCGGCTGCGCCCCCAGCGGTACCGCCTCCAACGTGGTGACGTATCTGGCGCGTGGTGACGTCGCCCTGTCCGTCTCCGTGGCCACCGTCTCCACGCTCCTCGCGCCGCTGGTCACCCCGCCGCTGACGCTGCTGCTGGCCGGTGAGTACCTGCCGGTCGACGCCGGTTCCATGGTCACCGACATCCTCAAGACGGTACTGCTGCCGGTGCTCGCGGGTCTCGTCGTACGGCTCGTCGCGGGCCGGTGGGTGGGGCGGGCGCTGCCGGTGCTGCCCTGGCTGTCCGCGCTGACGATCGCCGTGATCGTGGCCGTGGTCGTGGCGGGCAGCGCCGACGCCATCAAGTCGGCCGCCGCGCTGGTGTTCGTCGCCGTGGTGCTGCACAACGGCCTGGGCCTGGCGCTGGGGTACGGCGCGGGGCGTGTCGCCCGGCTCGGCGAACCGGCGAGCCGGGCCATGGCCTTCGAGGTGGGCATGCAGAACTCCGGGCTCGCGGCCTCGCTGGCCACCGCCCACTTCAGCCCGCTGGCGGCGCTGCCGGCCGCGGTGTTCTCCGTCTGGCACAACATCTGCGGCGCCCTGGCGGCCGCCTGGCTGTCCCGCCGGGGGCGCTGACCGGGACGCGGAACCGGAGCCGGGCAACTCCCGGCTCCGGGCTCCCGGCTCCCGGGAGCCCGGTGCGGCCGCCCTCACACCCGTCGGAGCCCGGGGCCGGGCGATCCGGCGTGCGCGGCCCGCCCCCGTTCGCGGCCGCCGCCAGGCCACCGGCGGCGTGCCGTGGGTGTGGAAGGACTCGCTGGTCTTCAGGCCCCACGCCTGGCCCTTGGCCTTCTCGGCCTCGGTCCAGGTGATCAGCGGCCAGCCGGGGGCCGGCACCAGCCGCGTCAGCGGGTTGCGCAACTCGATGCGGCTGCCGCCCGGCTCGTAGACGTACAGGAAGAACGTCTGCTGGATGGCGTGCTTGTGCGGGCCGGTCTCGATGAACACGCCGGTGTCGATGGCGAGGTCGGCGTCGCGCGCAGGATGTCCTCGCGGGTGCCGGCCGCGAAGGCGATGTGGTGCAGGCGGTCCGAGGTGCCGGTCCAGTCCTCGGTGTGGACGAGGTCGTACGACTTGTCGGTGAAGGTCAGCCAGCGGGCGGCGATCTTCCCGCTGTCCAGCCGGATCTGCTCGGTCGGCCGGGCGCCCAGGAGGTGTTGCCGGAACTCGGCGTCGGCGAGCACGTCGGCGGCGAGGAAGTTGACGTGGTCCAGGCGGCGCACTCCCCGCCGCGGTTGGGCTTGGCCTGCGGCTGGTTCTTCAGCCCGGGCCGCAGTTCGTCGGGTGCTCGGTAGTGCTCGCTCGCCCAGTACAGGGCGTGTTCGCGCCCGTCGGGGTCGGTGGTGACGCAGAGCTTGCCGATGCCCGGCTCGTCCTCGGCCCACCTGCCCGCGCGGCCCGCCTCCTCCAGGGCCCTCACGCGGCGCTGGAGGGCCTCCGCGCTGGAGGTGCGCAGGGCGGAGCCGGCCGAGGCCGGGCTGGGCGCGAGCGGTGAGGACCAGGCTGTGGTGTTCGTAGTCGTCGTAGGTGCGGGGTCGGCATCCCGTTGCCGACGCGGGTCACCTCCGTCCCGGCGACGGTGTCCCGGGCCTTTCCGGTGGGCAGCAGGGGGCCGCTGCCGGGCGGGAACCCGATGACGACCGGGGCGGCCGTGCCGGCACGCCCGATATCCCCGCGGAGCCGGTGCAGTCGACGCGACCGCCGGGGGGGAAGGTCGCGACGGCGCGTCCCCCGGTGTTGCGCATGCGGATGCGTACGGAGGTCTCGCCGTCTTTGGCGGTCACCAGGCCGCGTTCGACGGCGAAGGTGCCGACGCCGGCGAGGGTGTCGCGCAGTGCTGACGATCGGTCATCTCCGGCCGGTCGACGGAGACTTGGAGGTACGGATAGTCGACGTCGGCCTCGGGGTCGGCCGAGGCGGAGACCACCGCCACCTTGGTCAGCGGGTGCGCACCGCCCAGGCCGTCGATCTGGCGCGGGTCGGGGCTGCCCGTGATCCGCAGCAGCAGGTCGTCGCGGGCGGCCGGGTGGGCGGGCAGGTCCCCGGCCAGGGAGCAGGCGCGCTTGGAGGTGCCGCCGCGCATGAGCATGCGGCGCACCTGAGCGGGCCCGGTCACGACCGCCCCCCGTCGCTGGCGTACGTCTCCCAGGACTGGTACGTCACGCCCAGTTCCGCGAACTTCTCCCGTAACCCGTAGCGGTCCAGGCCGAGTTGGCCTTCGAGGAAGGCGGCGCGGGTGCCGGCCTCCTCGCGCTCCCGGGCCTCGGACGCCTCGGCCGCTTGCCGGGCCCGCTCACGGGGGACGGCCACCACACCGTCGTCGGCGAGGATGACGCCGCCGGGGTCGGCCTTCGGCGGCCCGGTGACGATCACGCCGCTCACCCCGGCTCCTTGGTGACCTGCGGTTAGGGGCGCATGTACGCCTCGGCCACGGTCTTGTGCGGCCGGCCCTCCCCGGGGCGGGCGGCGGTCGGCCGACTGCCCCGTGAGAAAATCACCCGGCGGTCCGCACCCGTTTCGACGACGTGGAGGGTGATCATGTACGCGATATCCCTGGGGGACGACGGCGCGGAGCTGCGCCCGCTGGAACCGTGGCGGGCCGAGGAGTTCCTGGCCCACATCGACCGGGGGCGGGAGTTCATCGGGCAGTACATCGCCCTGCCGGACGCCGTCACCGACCTGGAGGCGAGCCGGGCCTTCCTCCGGTCGTACGCGGAGAAGGCGGCGTCCGACACCGGGCGGATCCACGGCATCTGGACGGACGGCAAACTGGTCGGCGGGGTCCTCTTCCGCACGATGGACCTCGCCCAGGGCACGGCCGAGGCGGGCTGCTGGCTGGAGCCGTCGGCGGTGGGCCGGGGGCTGGTGACGCGGGCGGCGCGCGTCCTGATCGACTGGGCCGTGCGCGAGCGGGGTGTCCACCGCGTGGAGTGGCAGGTCGCGGCGGCGAACCAGGCGAGCATCGCCGTGGCCCGGCGGCTCGGGATGCGCAAGGACGGTGTACTGCGGGAGAGCCACCTGTACCGGGGCAGGCGGCAGGACATCGAGATCTGGTCGGTGCTCGCCCCGGAGTGGCGGGCGGCCGGACACGGTTCCTGAGGGCCGGTCCCCCCGCCCGCGGCACACTTCGGCACGCGCACGCCTTGGGACGTCCCCTGGGGGATTCCGGAGCGGCGTCGTTGACTGGGCGGCGGGCCGCGCCCAGGGTGGGCGGGATGGCAGGTGGACCGGTCCGGAGGTGGGCTCTCATGGTGGACGCGCTCGGTGTCGCCGTCGTCGGGTTCGGCTGGATGGGCCGGGTGCACGCCCGGGCCTACGCCCGGGTCCGGCACCACTACCCGTTGCTGCCCCTGCGCCCGGAGCTGGTGACCGTCGCCGAGGAGGTGCCGGGGCGGGCCGAGGAGGCCGCCGCGCAGTTCGGGTTCGCCACGGCGACCCGCGACTGGCGTGAGGTGGCCGCCGATCCGCGGGTGCGGGCGGTCAGCGTCACCGCCCCGAACTTCCTGCACCGCGAGATCGGTGTGACGATGGCCGAGGCCGGAAAGCACCTCTGGGTCGAGAAACCGGTGGGCCTGACCGTGGAGGACGCCCGCGCGGTGGCGGACGCGGCCGCGCGGGCCGGCGTCCAGGGCGCCGTCGGCTTCAACTACCGGGCCGCGCCCGCGGTCGAGACGGCCCGGGACCTCATCGCGGCCGGGGAGATCGGCGCCGTGACGCATGTGCGCATCCGTCTTTTCAGCGACTACGCCGCGCACCCGGAATCCGCCCTGACCTGGCGGTACGAGCGTGAGCGCGGCGGCAGCGGGGTGCTCGGCGACCTGGCCTCGCACGGCGCCGACCTGGCCCGGTTCCTGCTCGGCCCCGTCACGGCCGTGTTCGCCGACACGGCGGTCTTCGTGCCCGAGCGGGCGCGTCCGTCGGCGGCCACCGCCGGCCACGCCCGGGCCCCGGGGGGCGCGCCCGGCCGGGTGGAGAACGAGGACTACGTCGGCTGCCTGCTCCGCTTCGCCGGCGGCGCACGGGGCGTGCTGGAGGCCAGCCGGGTCTCGGTCGGCGAGCAGAACGCCTACGGCTTCGAGGCGCACGGCACCCGCGGCGCGGTGTCCTGGGACTTCCGCCGGATGAACGAACTGGGCGTCTGCCGCGGCACGGCCTATCAGGACCAGCCGGTCAGCACGGTGTTCGTCGGCCCCGGGCACGGCGAGTTCGCCGCCTTCCAGCCGGGGGCCGCCAACGCCATGGGCTTCGACGACCTCAAGGTCATCGAGGCGTACCGCTTTCTGCGCTCCGTCGCCGAGGGGACCCCGCACGGGGCGACCCTCGGGGACGCCGTGCGCAGCGCGGTCGTGGTGGAGGCGATGGCGCGGTCGGCGCGGTGCGGTACGTGGGTCACGGTGGCGGAGCCGTAGGCGGGGGCGCCCATCCGTACGCGGACGCGCGCCGGGGCGGGGCCCCGTTCGCGCGCGGCGGCCGGTCAGGCCGCCGGTTCGGTGATGTCGACCATCCAGGGGGTGCCGAAGCGGTCGGTGCACATGCCGAAGACGTCTCCCCAGATCTGCTGCTCCAGCGGTACGGCCACCGAGCCGCCGGCCGACAGCTTCTCCCAGTAGCCGCGCAGTGCGGCGGCGTCGTCGCCGCTGAGGCTCACCGAGTAGGCGTTTCCCGGCGTGTGCGCGGTGCCGGGCGGAACGTCGGCGCCCATCAGGGTGAGGCCGTCGGGGGTCTCCAGCATGCCGTGCATGATCTTGTCGGCGTCCGGGTCGTCCGGCTGCCCGAGCTCTCCGTAGGTGCTGAGCGTCAGGGTGCCGCCGAAGACCTCCCGGTAGAACTCCATCGCCTGCCGGGCGTCGCCGTCGAAGCCCAGGTACGGATTGAGGCGCACCGCCATGACAACCTCCCGCAAACGGGACGAAGGGTCAGTGCTGAGCACGCTAGCGCGGGGCGCGGGCGACGGCCTGTCGAGCGGGGCGGCACGGTGGTCCCGCGCGCGCCGCCCGGCTCCCCTCAGGCGCCGCAGGAACGCAGGAACCTGCGGGTGCGCACCGCGATGGGCAGGGGCCTGTCCGGCGGGCAGGGATACATGTCCTGCTCGACGATGGCGAAGAGGTCCACGCCCAGGTTCTGGGCGGCGGCCAGGACCGGGGCCAGGTCCGGCACCCCGGAGGGCGGTTCGCACATCACCCCGCGCCGCACGGCCGGTCCGAACGGGATGCCGTGGGCCCGCACCTCGGCGAGGATCTCGGGGTCGACCTGTTTGAGGTGCAGGTAGCCGATGCGTTCGCCGTAGGTCTCGATCAGCTTGACGCTGTCGCCGCCGCAGTAGGCGTAGTGGCCGGTGTCCAGGCAGAGACGGACCAGGCCGGGGTCGGTGGAGTCGAGGAAGCGTTCGACGTGCTCCTCGGTGTCCAGGTGGGTGTCGGCGTGCGGGTGGACGACGATGTCCAGTCCGTGGCTCTCCCTGACCCGGTGGCCGAGCCGCTCCATGCCCCGGGTCAGATGGGACCACTGCTCGCGCGTCAGCTCCGGCGGCTCCAGGAGTTCGGCGGTCTTGTCGTCGCGCCAGAAGGTCGGGATGACGACGAGGTGGCCGGCGCCCATCGCCTGGGTGAGCGCCGCGACCCGGGCGACCTGCTCCCAGACGCTGTCCCAGACGGCCGGGCCGCGGTGCAGGCCGGCGAAGACCGTGCCCGCCGACACCCGCAGGCCGCGCCGGCTCACCTCGTCGGTGAGCCGGGCGGGATCGGTCGGCAGGTAGCCGTAGGGGCCGAGCTCGATCCAGGCGTAGCCGGCTTCGGCGACCTCGTCGAGGAAGCGTTCCCAGGGCACCTGCCCGGGGTCGTCGGGGAACCAGACGCCCCAGGAGTCGGGGGCGGAGCCGACGCGGATGCGGTCGAGGGCTGCGGGCATCTCGGGTCCTTCCTTCCGGCGGGGCGCCCGGCATCCCGCGCGGCGGGACCGGGGGCGGCGGGCCGCGGGGAACGGCTGGTGCGCTGGGTGGATACACGTCCTCAGCACGTCCGCTGTCCCTAGTTTGTCAAGACATCACTGCCCGATCCAGGTCCGAATGTCCGTACAAATACTTGACAGGGCCGTCCCCGCGGCCTACACCTGGGAGGCGGCAGGCCCCGCCCAGCCCGTGAGGAGCGTCGCGCATGGCCCCGTCAGCCCCGCCCGCCGTCCCGCCGGCGCCGGGCCGTGACGGGAGTCCATCCCTACCCCGTCCGGTCCCCCCGTACCCCTGGCGGGGGAATGCCTCCGGCGCGCGGCCCCCACCGGCCGGCCCGCCTCCCCGCGCCGCCGACGTGAGCCCCTCACCGAACGGAGCCTGTCGTGAGCATCAGCATCCCCGACCTGACCTCGGTCAGAGCCCGGCACCCGGAGGCGGTCGCCGAGGCGGCCTGGCGCCGGGCGCGCCGCCCGCTGATCGGCGACGGGGGCCGCCTGATGATCGTGGCCGCCGACCATCCCGCGCGCGGCGCCCTCGCCGTCGGCGACCGGCGCCTGGCCATGGCCAACCGGACCGACCTGCTGGAACGCCTGTGCGTCGCGCTGTCGCGCCCCGGCGTCGACGGCGTGCTGGCCACCGCCGACGTCCTGGAGGACCTGCTGCTGCTCGGCGTCCTGGACGGCAAGGTCGTCATGGGCTCGATGAACCGCGGCGGCCTGGCCGGCTCCGCCTTCGAGCTGGACGACCGGTTCACCGGCCACCGCGCCGAGGACATCGCCCGGCTCCGCTTCGACGCGGGCAAGCTGCTGCTGCGCATCGACTACGACGACCCCGGCTCGCTGGCCACGCTGGAGTCCGCCGCCCGCGCCGTCGACGCGATGGCCGCCCGCCGGCTGCCGGTGTTCGTCGAGCCCTTCCTGTGCCGCCGGATCGAGGGCCGGGTCCGCACCGACCTGTCCGCCGAGGCCGTCACCCGCTCCATCGCCATAGCCTCCGGCCTGGGCGGCACCTCCGCCTACACCTGGCTGAAGCTGCCCGTCACCCACGACCCCGACGATATGGCGGAGGTCCTGGAGACCTCCACCCTGCCCGCCGTCCTGCTCGGCGGTGACGCCGGGGACGCGGGCGGCGGCCAGGACGCCGCCTACGAGCGCTGGCGCAAGGCCCTGCGGCTGCCCACCGTACGGGGCCTGGTCGCCGGCCGCTCGCTGCTCTACCCGGCCGGGGGCACTGTGGAAGAGGCGGTCGACACGGCCGTCGGCCTGCTGTGACCCACCCCGCAGCGACGGACCAGCCCGCCGTGACCAGGAGGCACCGATGACCAGCCCGTACCACCTTCCCGCCGGCCGGGCGGCGGCCGGCCCGTACGCCGTGGACATCGGCCCCGAGACGGCCGGCTGGGGCTACTGCGGCCTGCGCGTCCTGGACCTGCCGCCCGGCGGCACGCACACCTTCGCCACCGGCGACAGCGAGTGGATCGTCCTGCCCCTGAGCGGCGGCTGCACCGTCACCGCCACCGACGACTTCGGCCGCGACACCTTCGAACTCACCGGTCGTGCCGACGTGTTCAGCGCCGTCAGCGACTTCGCCTACGTCCCGCGCGACGCCCGCGCCACGGTCGGCTCCCCGGGCGGCGGACGGTTCGCGCTCGCCGGCGCCCGCTGCACCCGCCGCCTGCCCGCCCGCTACGGCCCGGCCGCGTCCGTCCCGGTGGAACTGCGCGGCACCGGCGCCTGCTCCCGCCAGGTCAACAACTTCGGCGCGGCGGACGTCTTCGCCTGCGACCGGCTGATCGCGGTGGAGGTGCTCACCCCGGGCGGCAACTGGTCGTCCTTCCCGCCGCACAAGCACGACGAGCACCGGCCCGGCGAGGAGTCCGTCCTGGAGGAGATCTACTACTTCCAGTTCGCCGGCCACGAGGGCGTTCCCGGCCTCGGCTACCAGCGGGTGTCGCCGTCGGGGCGGGGCCGTGGCACCGACGTCCTGGCCGAGGTGCGCGACGGGGACGCCGTGCTGATCCCCGACGGCTGGCACGGGCCGTCGATGGCGGTGCCCGGCCACCACATGTACTACCTCAACGTCATGGCGGGCCCGGACCCCGAGCGGGCCTGGCTGATCCGCGACCACCCGGACCACGCCTGGATCCGCGCCGCCTGGCCGGAGCGGCCGGTCGACCCCCGCCTGCCCCTCTACACCGCACCCGAGAGGTCCGTATGAGCGCTCCCACCCGCCGACTGACCACCGCCCAGGCCCTGGTGCGGTTCCTGTCCGCCCAGTACACCGAGCGGGACGGCGTACGGCACCGCCTGATCGCCGGCATGTGGGGCATCTTCGGCCACGGCAACGTGGCCGGGATCGGGCAGGCGCTCGTCGAGCACGGCGAGGCCCTGCCGTACCACCAGGGCCGCAACGAGCAGGCCATGGTGCACGCGGCCGTCGGTTACGCCCGCCACCTCGACCGCCTCTCCGCCCAGGCCGTGACGACGTCCATCGGCCCGGGCGCCACCAACCTCGTCACCGGCGCCGCCCTCGCCACCATCAACCGGCTGCCGGTGCTGCTGCTTCCCGGCGACGCCTTCGCCGCCCGCCCCTGCGATCCGCTGCTCCAGCAGCTCGAACACCCGGCGGAGGCGGACGTGTCGGTCAACGACACCCTGCGCCCGGTCTCCCGCTTCTTCGACCGGATCACCCGTCCCGAGGCGCTGATCCCCTCCGCGCTCAACGCCATGCGGGTGCTCTCCGATCCCGTGGAGACCGGCGCCGTCACCCTCGCGCTCCCCCAGGACGTGCAGGCGGAGGCGTACGACTGGCCGGAGCGGTTCTTCGCCGAGCGCGTCTGGCCGGTACGGCGGCCCGCGCCCGACCCGGCGGAGCTGGCCGAGGCCGTCCGGGCGGTCCGGGCCGCGCGGCGCCCGCTGATCGTCGCGGGCGGCGGCGTCCACCACAGCCGGGCCGAGGACGCGCTGAAGGCGCTGGCCGACGCCACCGGCATCCCGGTCGCCGTCACCCAGGCCGGCAAGGGCGCGCTGCGCCACGACCACCCCGCCGACCTCGGCGGCATCGGCCACACCGGCACCGCCGTCAGCGACGGCCTGGCCCGCACCGCCGACCTGGTGATCGGCGTCGGCACCCGCTTCACCGACTTCACCACCGCCTCCGGCACCCTCTTCCAGCACCCGGAGGTCCGCTTCCTCAACCTCAACATCACGGCCTTCGACGCCCACAAGCTCGGCGCGCGCACCCTGGTCTGCGACGCGCGGGCGGGGCTCACGGCGCTGGCCGGCGCGCTCGCGGGCCACCGGGTGGACCCCTCCTACGAGGCGGAGTACCGCGCCGGCAAGGAACGCTGGGAGCGGGTAACCGAGGTCGCCTGCCGGGCCGCCGACGACAGCGCCGTACCGACGCAGACCCAGGTGCTCGGCGCCCTCGACGCGGTCGTGGGAGAGGAGGACGTGGTGATCAACGCGGCCGGTTCGCTCCCCGGCGACCTGCACAAACTGTGGCGGGCCCGGTCCCGGCGCCAGTACCACCTGGAGTACGGCTACTCCTGCATGGGCTACGAGATCCCGGCCGCGCTCGGCGTCCAGCAGGCCGCCCCCGGCACCCCCGTGTGGGCGCTGGTGGGCGACGGCACCTACCTGATGATGCCGACCGAGATCGTCACCGCCGTGCAGGAGAACCTGCCGGTGAAGCTGGTCCTGATCCAGAACCACGGCTACGCCTCCATCGGCGGCCTGTCGCAGGCGGTGGGCGCCGAGCGGTTCGGCACCGCCTACCGGCACCGCGCCGCCGACGGCGGCTTCACCGGCGCCCCGCTCCCCGTCGACCTGGCCGCCAACGCCGCCAGCCTCGGCATGGAGGTGCTGCGCGCCAAGACCGTGCGGGAGCTGGGCGAGGCGCTGGCCGCGGCCCGCGCCGCCGACCGTCCCACCTGTGTCTACGTGGAGACCGACCCGGCGCCGACCGCTCCCGGGGCGCAGGCGTGGTGGGACGTGCCGGTCGCCGAGGTGTCCGGCCGCGAGGCCGCCGCGGCGGCGCGCGCACGGTACGACGAGCAGGCCGCCGCCCGCCGCCGCCACCTGTGAGGGACGCGGACGGCCCGCGAGGGGGCGGGGCCCGCCGGAGCGTGACCGTCCCGGGCACCAGCGTCCCGCTACCTCACGGTGTCCGCCATGGCACGCGGCGACACCGCCGAGCGCGCGAACTCCAGGGTCGCGGTGAAGCAGCCCGCCACGTCCTCCTCCGCCGCCCCGATCCAGAGGTGGTCGGCCCCGGGGACGGGCCGGAAGTCCGCCTCGGCGCCCGCCTCGCGCAGCGCCGAGGCCAGGGCCCGGCCCTGGGCGGCGGGTATGACGGTGTCCCGCGTGCCGTGCAGGATCAGGAAGGGGGGCGCGCCGGCGGTGACCCGGGCGACGGGGCTCGCGGCGCGGGCCCGTTCGGGGGCGTCGGCGGCCGGGGCCCCGATCAGCGCCGCCTCCGGGGTGTGCGGCGGCGCGGCGGCGAGGTCTCCGGCGCCGTACCACACGACGCAGCCGCGGATGGCCGGGCCCGCGGTCAGGGCGAGGAGGGCGGCGAGGTGCCCGCCCGCCGACTCGCCCCAGGCGACCACCCGGTCGGCGGCCAGCCCGAGCTCGGCGCCCCGGGCACCCAGCCAGTCCAGCATCCGGGTGAGGTCGTCCAGCTGGGCGGGGAAGACGGCCTCGCCGCTGAGCCGGTAGTCGGGACAGACGACGGCGAACCCGGCCCGGGCCAGGCGGGCGAAGGGATGCGGCCGCCAGGCGCGCAGGCGCGGGCCCGGGTCGTCGCGCAGCCCGGTGCGCCAGGCGCCGCCGTGGACGAAGACGAGCACGGGCAGCGGGCCGCCGGCCGGCTCCTCGGGCAGCCACAGGTCGAGCTCCAGGGGGCGGCTGCCGTCCCGGACGGCGTAGGGGACGGCCCGCAGCAGCCGTACCCCCTCGGTGGGGTGTGCGGCCGGCGGCAGCGGAAGGACGGCCGGGTCGGGCGGGGCGAGGAACGCGGCGAGGTCGGGGTGCGGGGGCACGAAGGCTCCTCGGGGCTCGGGCTCGGAGCTCTGGGCTCGGAGCTCTGCTCAACGTTCTGGGCTCAGGGTCGGCGGGCGAGGCGGCGCGGCAGCAGCCGGCGGGCGTTGGCCGTGGTCAGGGACTGCCAGCTGGCGCCCTCCACCGGCACCGGGGCGGCGGTGACGGCGGCGATGTGGGCGTCGACACCGTGCTCCGGGGTCCAGCAGTAGTCGCTGCCGTACAGCAGCCGGTCGGGGTCGACGAGGCCGAGCAGGGCGGGCACCTGACGCGGGAAGGCGGGACCGGCCATGTCGTAGTGGAGGCGGCGCAGTTGCTCCACCGCGTCGGGGGCGGCGCCTTGCTCCTGTGCCAGGAAGAGCTTCATGAAGCCGTTGATGCGGTCGGCGAGCACCGGCAGGGCGCCGCCGCAGTGCGGGACGATCACCTCCAGGCCCGGGTGGCGTTCGAGGGTGCCCGCCATGAGCAGGTCGGTGACGGTGCGGGCGGTGTCGAAGACGAACTCGACCATCGGGCGCGGCCGTCCGAGGGCCGACCGCTCCCAGCAGACGGGCGAGGTGGGGTGCAGGAAGACGACGGCGCGGCGGCGGCCGAGTTCCGCGAAGACGGGCTCCAGGCGCTCGTCGCCCAGGTACACGCCGTGGGTGTTGGTCTCCAGCACCACGCCGTCCGCGCCCAGCTCGTCGAAGGCGTACGCGATCTCCGCGAGGGCGCCGTCCACGTCGGGCAGCGGCAGCGAGGCGAAGAAGCCGAAGCGGCCGGGGTGGTCGGCCGCGACGCGGGCGGCGTCCTCGTTCACCTCGCGGGCCAGGCGCCGGGCCGCGGCGTCGTCGCCGAAGTGCACGCCGGGTGACGAAACGGACAGGAACGAGGTGCCGATGCCGTTGCGGTCCATCAGCTCCAGGTGCGCCGCCGCGGACCAGTCGGGCCAGGCGGGCACGCCGTCCGGCAGCTCATGGCCGGCGGCCCGCGCCTGCCGGACGTAGGAGTCGGTGACGAAGTGGGCGTGGACGTCGACGAAGCCGGGTGTCTCGGGCACGGTCATGGGGTTCCTTCCTCGGGGAGCGTGGTCCGCGTCGGTGGCGGGGGCGGCGGCGCGGCCGGGCGGCGGCGCGCCGGCGAGGGCCCTGCCGGGCAGGGCCCTGCGGGCTCGGCGCCGGTTCAGCCCTGCGTGCGCCACTGGTGGTCGGGCAGGAAGGTCACGTCGTACCGCTGCGGCACGGTGGCGAACTTCTGCGGGTCGGGCACGTACGGCTGCTGCGGCAGGCCGAGTTCCTCGGTGGGGGTGCCGAGGGTCTCGAAGAACCGCTCGAAGGTGCCGCCGGGGCCGGCTGCGACGCCGACGACCTGGCTGTGGTGGCGCTCGATGCGGTAGGCGTGCGGGCAGTTCTTCGGGACGAAGCCGAAGTCGCCGGAGGTCAGCAGCTTCTCCTGCTGCTCGCCCTCCAGGTCCTCGACGAACAGCCGGACGGCGCCCTGCGTGACGTAGAAGACCTCGTACGTGTTCGGGTGCGAGTGGGCCGGGATGATGTCGCCCTTGGGACCCTCGACGGTGAAGAAGTTGAAGGTGTTCTCGGTCTGCGGGCCGCCCGCGTAGACGGTCACCAGGTCGGTGAAGAGATGGGCGCGGTCCCCGAGCCCCTTGTCGATGAAGTACGGCTTGCCCGGTTCGGCGGGGATGTGGGAGTGGGAGCGCCGGGCGAATTCGATGGTCATGAGAGCCTCCGACGGATTGCCATGTCAGGTAACCTGACCGTTGATGGATGTCAGGCTACCTGACGATCAACGCGAGGCAACCCCTCGGCCGGAACGGCAGCCCGGCGAACCGCTCAGGAGCCGCCCGTATGCTCGTGATGCGAGGAACCCGAGGAGCCATGACCGAATCCGCACCCAACCTGCCCCTGCTGCTGGCCGGCGCCAAGCGCTGGTTCGACGACGCGCTCACGGCCAGCATGCTGGCGGCCGGCGAGCAGCCGCTGACCAGCGCCCAGGGCCAGGTGTTCGCCTTCCTGGACGCGGAGGGCACCACGGTGGCCGAGCTGGCGCGCCGCCTCGGCGTCACCCGGCAGACGGCCCACCAGGCCGTGCGCGGCCTGCTCGCCCTCGGCCTGCTGGAGCAGGTCCCCGACCCCGCCTCGGCGCGCAACCGGCTGATACGCATCACGGCGGAGGGCGCCCGGGTGCACCGCCGCGCGCAGGCCACCCTCACCGTCATCGAGGGCGCCCTCGCCGACCGCATCGGCACCGAGGCCGCCGCCGCGCTGCGCCACGCGCTGGCGCTGCCGCGCGGGGAACCGCCCGTGGTGGAGGCGCCCTGAGCGGGGCGGACCTGCCGCGTTCCCGGCACCGCGGCCCGGCCGCCGTCGCGGCGGCGCGTTCCGCACCCCCCGGCCCCTGACCGCCGGGCCGGGCGGCCCGCGGAGCGAGCGGGGGCCGACCGCCCGCGCCGGACCACGCACCCGCGCCACCGGCGTCTGTCCGGACGTGCCGCCGGCCGGCAAGCGCCCCGCGGCGCGGCCCGGGTCATGGCCGGGCGGTCAGGGCATGCGGCTCCAGAAGCCGAGGTTGTGTTCACAGAAGTAGTCGACGGGCCCGATCCGCTGCGGCGCCAGCGACTGCGTGTACGCGCGGCCGGCCGGTCCCGGGCGGTAGGGGTGCCAGGCGGGCAGCCCGGTGCCCCGGGGAGCACCGGTGCGGGCGAACGCCGCCCAGTAGGCGGTCATCGTGGCCGACAGACGGCGCTGCGCCGGGGTGAACAGCGGCTCGGCCGCCGGGTCCTCGAAGAGGTACGGGATGTCGCCCGCGTGGAAGGCGCCGAAGTCGAACGCGCCCGGCAGCGGCAGGAACATCGGCGCGTCACGGTCGGCGAACTCGTACGCGTACACCGGTACGTGGCGCGCCAGGGCGTCGTGCTGCGCCCGGGTGCCGCGCGCCCACATCCGGTCGGTGATCACCGCGGCCCAGGCCAGTCCGGGGGACGGGAAGGCGGTCGTGGGGTACTCGGCCCGTACCCGCCCGGCCGACTCGCCGAACGCGGTGCGCAGGGCGCGGTCGTAGTCGGCCTCGGTGAAGGGTTTGCCCACCGCGTCGTAGAGCATCCCGACGAACGTGCGGTGCTCGTCCCGGGTCGCGCCCGACAGGACCGGCACGCGGTGGAACCGTCCGGCGCGCAGGGCATCGGGCGGCAGTTCGGGCAGGGTGGCGTTGCCGTATCCGAACACCTGGAAGGCGTTCATGATGTGCGGCACGCCCAGGATCCTCTTGACCGGCAGCGCGCGCAGGCAGGCGAGCGTGCGCTGCGGGCGGTCGCGGGGACAGCCGAGGGGCGCGGTCATCTCGGTGGTGATGTCCTCCACCTCCCGCCCGCTGCGCCAGACGTACCACGGGTATCCCGGCACACCCGGCCCCATGGCACCGGCCGGCATGTCCATCAGCGCCTCGCCGCTGGCCATGACGGCCCGGTGGAACAGGCCCCTGGACGCGGGTGACGTCAGGTGCCCGGCGATGGCGGAGGCGCCGAACGAGACCCCGGCGACGGTGACGTTGCCGGGGTCGCCGCCGAAGGCCCTCGCGTTCTTCCGCACCCAGGCCAGGGCCGCCCGCTGGTCCTGCAAGCCGAAGGTGCCGGCCCCTTCGAGGCCCGGCAGGGCGAGGCCGCCGAAGACGCCGAGGCGGTAGTTCGGGGTGACGACCACCAGGCCCCGCTCGGCCAGGCGGCGCCCGTCGAAGAACGAGCCCCCGCCCACGGAGCCGTCCCCGTGGATCCACACGAGCACGGGCAGGCCCCGCCGGCGGTCCGCGACGGGCGGGGCCGTGACGTTCAGGACCAGGCAGTCCTCCTCCGTGCTGGAGATCGGCGCGTACTGCGAGGGCACCTGCGGGCACGGCGGCCCGGGCTTGGTGGCGTCCCTGACCCCCTTCCACGGCGTTACCGGGCGGGGCGGTGCCCACCGGTACCGTCCCTTGGGGGCTCCCGCGTAGGGGATGCCCTGAAAGACGCGGTAGGGACCCGAACGGGCGCCGCGGACCAGGCCCGCGTCCGTGCGTACCGTCTCGCCGGTGGCGGCGACGGCCGCGGCGGTGCCCCGGGCCTCGGCCGCCGCAGGGACGGGTGCCGCGGTGGACGCGCGGGGGACCAGGGCCGGGGCGGCGAGTGCCGGGACCGAGATCAGCGCGACGGCCGCCCGGCGGAGGATTCTGCGAGAGGTCACGCCGAAGGCCCTCCTCGTGCGCACTGGCCCCGGCGCGCGCGTGCGCCGAAGGCGTCCCGGTCGTAGGCGGGTGCCGGCGCGGCACGCCCGGCCGGGCGGCCTCCGGGCGTTTCCGGCCGGCACCCGGGGCGTGCGGCGCCCTCGCACCCCGGACCGTCCTGCCGCCGCCGCGCGTCCGGCGTGCGCGGGCGGGCGACGGGACGGGTCCGCCCCGGCGGCGCGCGGGCGCGGCCCGGAGGCGGGCGCGCCGCCCGCGGGGCCGCCGCCGAGCATCAGTGCACCTCCCCGGGCTCCGTCGCCGGTACCGGCCGCCGGAGCAGGTAGACCCCCGCGGCCGACACCAGCACGGCCATGCACGCGATGAACACCAGCCCGGCGCCCTCCAGGCCGATCGGCCCCGCCAGCAGCCCCACACCGATGACCGGTACCGAGATACCCACGTAGGCGACCACGAACAGCGTCGAGATCACGGCCGCGCGCCGCTCCGCCCCGGCGGCCTCGGCCACCGCGGACAGCGCCCCGCGGAACGCCAGCCCCTGCCCGGCCCCGCCGACGATCGCGCTGAGCACCACCAGCGGCAGCAGATCCCACCACAGCGCGCCGGCCAGCAGCGCGAGTCCGGCGAGGAGGGCGGCGCAGCCCAGGGGCAGCGACCGGTCCACGCCCACCCGGCCCACGGCCAGCTGCCCGCCGGTCGAGGCGAAGAAGGCCAGCGCCACGACCAGTCCGCTCACCGCGCGGTTGTGCGCGTCCAGGGACTGGGCGAGGAAGGACGGGCTGACCGACGTGAAGACCCCGAAGAGGGCGAACCCGACGAAGGAGGCGGCCGCCGCCGGTCCGAAGACCGCCCGCACCCGCGGCGGAAGGCCGGGGCGTTGCGGCCGTACCTCGCTCAGCGGCCGCCGGTGCCGCACGGTCTCCGCGAGCCGCAGCAGGACGGCGGCCGAGCAGGCGACGAGGGCGAGATGGACGGCGAACGGCAGGTACAGCGGCCAGTCGGCGTACTGCGCGAGCACCCCGGCGAGCAGCGGGCCGCAGCCCAGCCCGCCCATGTTGGCGGCGGTCGCCACGAAGGTGGCCCGCGAGGCGCCCCCGGGCGGGGCCGATTCCATCACGTACGCCGTGGCCGCCCCGGTGAACAGGCCGGCCGACAGGCCCGACAGCAGCCGTCCCGCGTACAGCCAGCCCAGCGCGGTGGCGCAGAGGAAGCAGGCGGCACTGGCGGCCGCGAATCCCAGGCCCCACCCCAGCACCGGTCGCCTGCCCACGGCGTCCGAGGCGTTGCCGGCCAGCAGCAGCATCCCGATGACCCCGACGGCGTAGACCGCGTAGACGACGGTGACCGTGAGCTCGGAGAAGCCGAACTTCTCCTGGTAGAGGCCGTACAGGGGGGTCGGCAGCGTCGTGCCGGCCATGCACACGGCGAACACCGCTCCGCCGAGCAGGCACGGGCGCCAGCCTCGAAGGTCACCGTCCATAGGCCGACGGTAACCTCGCCCGCCGCGGCACGCGGCCTGACCGCCGCCGTACGCCGTCACGCGGCCGCGGCCGGTTCCCGGGGACCGGCGGTGCGCTCGGGCGCGGGCGCGCCGGCCGCCCCGCCCTCGCCCCCGTCGACCGCCGGGCGCCGTTCGCGCGGGTCAGCGCGCCGGTGTCAGCCGGTGAGCCCGCCGGAGGCGGCCTTGATCAGGCCGTTCAGCCATGCCTGGTGGCCGTTGAGCATCGGGTCGGGGGACTGCCGGGCCAGTTCGGCGGCGGGCCGGCCGGTCTGCGTCTCCTGGGTGAGGACGCGGACCCGGCCGCCGGGCAGGTCCTCGACCAGCCAGGCGTGCAGCACCTCCAGCCGCTCCTCGGGCGGGCCGTCCTGCCGGGCGGTCCAGGACAACCGCCCCGGAACGCCCGGCGCCGGGTCCTGGAACTCGACGACGCGGGCGTGCTGGGTGCGCACGGACGGGAAGCCGACGGGCTCGAAGCTGAAGACGGTGCCGTCCTCCAGCACCGGGCCGCCGCCCTCCGGGAAGGAGATGCCGGCGATGTTGCCGTAGTACGACTCCCAGGTGGAGGTGTCGGTGAGGTAGCGCCACACCTGGGCGGTGGTGACACCCTGGACGATCACCTCGTTGGAGACGAAGTTGTCGCCGGTGCCGGGCAGGTGGTCCTCGGGCCAGTGGATCGCGTTCTGCTTGGTCATGAGGGGATGTCCTTCCGTGGACGGCCCTGGGGAAGCCGTCTCGGCGGCGGGCGGGGCCGCCCGCCCGATCACGGCTACCCGTCCAGCCGGTGCCGTACCGGTGTCCTCACCCGGATGCCGCGTACGCCGGCCCGGTGCCGCGGGTAGCCCGCGCGCGCCCGGGAGGCGGCTGCGGGGCCGCCGGAGCACAGTGGGAGCATGGCGGACCACGACCGGCCGCCCGCCGCGGCGGCGATGCGCGGGCTCGATCCCGTGGTCTCACTCGCCATGGGCGTCCAGGCCGGGCCCGGGGTGTACGCGCTGCTGCTCGGCGCCGGCATGTCGCGGGAGGCCGGTGTGCCCACCGGGTGGGAGATCGTCACGGATCTGGTGCGCCGGGCCGCCGTCGCGCGCGGCGCGGACGAGGAGCTCGCCGCCGCCGATCCGGAGTCCTGGTGGGCCCGCCACGGGGACGGCGGGCCGCTCGGCTACTCCGCCCTGCTGGAGGCGCTGGGCGACACCCCCGCCGCCCGGCACAAGCTGCTGCGCGGCTACTTCGAGCCCGGCGAGGGGGACCGGCAGGCCGGGCTCAAGCGGCCGGGGGCGGCGCACCGGGCGGTGGCCCGGCTGGTGGCGCGCGGATGGATACGCGTGGTGCTGACCACCAACTTCGACCGTCTGGTCGAGCAGGCGCTGGAGGCGGCGGGAGTACAGCCGCAGGTCGTTCACGGTCCCGCCGGCCTCCTCGGGATGACGCCGCTGGCGCACGCCCGGGCCACGGTCGTCAAACTCCACGGCGACCTGACCGACCTGGAGGCCCGCAACACCGAACGCGAGCTGGAGGAGTACCCGGCCGCCTGGGCCGGGCTGGTGGATCAGGTGCTGGACGAGTACGGGCTGATCGTCTGCGGCTGGTCCGCCCAGTGGGACCACGCGCTGGTCTCCTGTTTCGAACGCCGCGCCACGCGCCGTTACCCCGTGTTCTGGTCCGCGCCGCGCGGTCCGGAAGGCCGGGCCGCCGAACTCGTCGCGCGGCACGGCGCCGTGGTGATCCGGGGGCTGACCGCCAAGGAGTTCTTCCCCGGTCTGCTGGCCCGCGTCGAGGCCCTGGAACACCTGACGGAGCCCGCGCCGGCCCGTGAGCTGTCCGTGGCCCGCCTCAAGCGGGCGCTGCCCGACCCGGTCCGCCGCATCGAGCTGCACGAGCTGGTGGACGCCGAGGCCATGCGGGTGGTGGAACGCCTCTCGGACGGCGACCGCTACCCGCCCGGCGAGCGGCCCCCGGACCCGGAGGCGTACCGGGAGCGGCTGGAGCGGTACCGGGAGGACTGCGACACGCTGCTGCACCTGATGAGCGTGGGCGCCTTCCACGACGAGGCGGGGGCGCACACCCGGGTGTGGGTGCGCGCGCTGCAACGGCTGCTGAACGTACGGCGGGACGGCGGAGGCGAGCCGGCGTCTCCCGAGCCGCACCTCTACCCCGCCCTGCTCGCGCTGTCCGCCGCCGGCACCGCCGCCGTCCTGGCCGGCCGGGACGAGCTGCTCGGCCGGCTGCTGCTGGAGCCGGTCCTGGCACACCCCGGTGCCCCCCGGCCCGGCTCCCGCCGCGCCGCCGCCGAGCCCGTACCCGCCGTACTGGCCCTGCGGACCGGGGACGTCCTCGGCGCGGCCGGACTCCTCAACGCGTTCCTGGACGAGCCGTATCCGCCGTCGCTGGTCCAGACGGCGCACAGCACCTGGCTGCGCCGACGGCTGCGGGAGGTGCTCGCCGAACCGGCCGCCGACAGCGACCGCGTGTTCTCCGACGCGTTCGACGCCTTCGAGTACCTCACCGCGCTCCTCCAGGCCGACCTGTCGCAGTCCCCGGTGACGCTGGGCGAGTTCGCGCTTGCGGACCGCTGGGACGGCGACGGCCGGCTCCGCGTCGCCACGCGGGTGCAGGCCCGTTTCTCCGAGGGCTGGCCCATGCTGCGCAGCGGCGCGTTCGGCGGCGAGATCCAGCGGGCCCACACGGCCGCGGCGGTCGTGGACGTGGTGTGCGCGCAGGCGGCCGGACAGGAGCCGTCGCGCTGACCCGGCGGCGGGGTGCGGCGCGGCGGCGTCCGGACGGCGGTTCGCGCAGGGGCGGGCGGCGCGGGAGCGGTCACACCCGCGCGGTACCGGGCTGCGCCGGGTCACCCGGCGCGGTGACACCGCTGACGAGGCGGTCCTGGAACTCGGCGTGACAGAACTGGTACACGGGACCGACCTGTCTCAGCACATGGAGCAGCCGGGCGTCCTCCATGAACGCCACCGGCTGGCGCGGCAGCCGCCGTGCCGCGGCGAGCCGCAGGCTGGTCTCCCGGTAAGCGAAGTAGGCGGTGCTCGACACGGCCAGCAGTCCGGCGGCGAGTCCGACGGACAGGTTCGCCTCCGGGGTCAGCAGCGAGTAGGCGAGGACCTGTACGCCCGTGTCCTCGCTCTCCGCGAGGTTTGCCAGGACCGTGATGACCCATTTGGCCAGCAGGGGCACCACCGCGAACACCATGAGCGCGGCGGCGACCGTGCGGTCGCCGCGCAGGGTGGACTGCGGAGTCTCCTGTTCCAGGTCGGCGGGGACATGGGCCCAGCGCAGGATCGCCAGCCCGGCCCCGAACAGGACGCCGAAGAAGACCCCGAGGGTGCCGGTCGTGGTGATCCTCTCCCACCAGGGCAGATGGGCACTCCAGGGTTCCACGAAGGCCAGTGCGGCCCCCAGGCCGACGCCGAGCAGCATCCCCCGGCCCAGGCACGCGGGGAGCATGGTCCACAGCAGCCGCCTCGGGGCCCGGAAGTCCAGCCGGGCCGGGCGGGAGGAGCCGACGGTCGGATCGAGTCCCGCCATGATGCCGACGATCAGCAGGAAGATGCAGGAGTGGTATGTGGCGTCCTGGCTGACGAGGGCCAGGTCCCCGGACGGGTCGATGAACGAGACGTCCGTGACGGACCGTCCGGCCGCCTGCCGGACGGACAGGAACGACAGAGTGCCGGCGAGCTCGGCGCCCAGCCAGTAGAGCAGGACGAACGTGAGGATTCTGCGCAGCCGGCCGCCGCGGTGGCCCGCACCGCGCGGCTGCCGGCGGGCCCGCCGGCGCAGCAGTGAGACGCCGAGCGCGCCGAGGGCCAGCAGCGCCATGAACAGGACCCAGGCGGCGCCCGCCCGGAACCCGGTGTACGGCACCACCCCCACCTCCAGTTCCCCCTCCGCGGGTTCGATCCCCCGCGCCCAGCGCTCGATCACCGCCCCCACCCCGAGGGAGAGCGGAAGGACGACGAGGCATCCGGTGCCCAGCCGGCGGGCGAACTCCGTGACGCCGCGCCACCGTCTCGGGCCGGGCGGCGGGGATGCGGGCGGCGGGCGTCCGTGCGGCGGCCCCGCCCGTTCCCTCGGGTCGGCCACCCAGGCGAGCCGGGTCACCGCCGTGGCCGCGATGGCCGTGGCGAGCGTGACGGTCAGGAAGCAGACCAGCCGCGGCAGCGGTGCGAGCACCCAGTGGAAGTACTCCCCCGCCATGCCGCCCGCTCCCAGCCCGACCATCGCTCCGGCCACCGGTCCGGACAGCGGCCCGGCCGGGTTCGGGCGCAGCGCCCGGCGCAGTTCCCACCAGGCGATGTCGTCGGTGCCCTGGCGTCTGATGTGACCGGCGAGGAAGCTCAGTGCCGCCCGGGCCTCGTCGGGACGCCAGCGGGAGGCGGCGGTGCGGCGTACGTCGGGGACCGAGGGGTCCGACGCGGCCGGTTCCGCGGAGAAGACCGCGGGGATCAGCGCGTCGAGGAGCTGGTACCGCAGGCTCTCCGCGTCGGTGCAGCGGATGAGGCCGGCGGGGTCGCGGGCCGGGGAGGAGTACACGGTGCGGGCGAGCCAGACGTTCAGCGGCACCGACAGGGCCTGGGCGACGGCGCCGCGGGGGCGGCGCGTGAGTTCGTCGAGCACCGGCTGCCAGGCGGTGACGTGCCGGGGCGGGACGGCGCTGCGCAGATAGTCCGCCACGTCCGCCGGTTCCACCGGCTCGGCCACGACGACGGCGGCGGCGGTGATCACGTCGGTCTCCGCGACCACCCGGTGGTACTCGGCCCGGCGTGAGGTGAGGATCAGCGGGCCGTGCACGGCGATGGCGTGGTTGACGGCGGCCAGCGCTCTGGGCCGCAGGTCGGCGGGGAGTTCGTCGAGGCCGTCCAGGACGGGCAGGACGCGCCCCTCGGCGACCAGTTTGCGTGCCGCGTCCCGGCCGTACGTCTCGTGGTTGCGCAGCGCCGGGTAGTCCTCGTGGACGCGGCGTGCCATCCAGTCCAGCAGCGGCTCCTTGCGGGGTTTCCACGGCGCCAGGTCCAGCAGGACGGGGACGGCCTCCCCGGGTTCCGGGGCGCGCAGGAGTTCCCGTACGAGGAGGATGGCCAGGGTCGTCTTGCCCGCGCCGGGCTCGCCGAGGATGACCAGCCGCCGGTGCGGCAGGGCGCGGAAGGCCGCGGCGAAGGCGGGGATGTCGTCGCTGCGGCCGGACATGGTGCGGCCGACCATCCGCACATGGTCGCCGGCCTCGGTCTGGCCGCTGCGCCAGCGCACGGCCAGCGGGTGCGGGTCCAGCAGGCCCTGCGCGGCGGCCTCCTCGGTCCACTGGCGGCGCACCATGGCGGCGAGCGCCTCGGCGGCCTGGTCCAGTTCGGTGCGGGTGGCCGGCGCGGCGGGGCGCGACCGGTGCCATGACCAGCTCAGCAGGCCGGCGGTGGCCGAGAGCAGGACGCTCAGGGAGGTCGCGGCCGCCTGGGCGCCCGCGCCGATCACGAGGACCACCACCGTGACGAGCGCGGCGAATCCGGCCGCTCCGATCGCCCAGGGCCACCACGCTCTGCCGCGTCTCATGGCCGGCCGGCGGCTTCCGCGATGTCGTTGCGGTACAGGCAGAGTTTGGCGTCCTCGGCGAGGAAGTACTTGTCGACCTTGTAGGCGATGGTGGCGAAGTCGAGCCGGCCGTCGCCGTTGAAGTCGCCGAGGGCGATCCGCGCGGCGCTGTCGGAGGAGACCCGCCACTTGGTGAACACGCCCGCGGCGATGTCCAGGGCCTTGTAGTAGAAGACGCCCTGCCAGGGGTAGGGCCCGCGCAGGGCGACCAGGAACTCGTCGTCGCCGTCGCCGTCGAAGTCGGCGCAGACGATCTGGTGGCTCGGGCCCTCGCCGAGTTCGTTGGGGTCGCCGAAGACGTCCAGCACGATGCGGCGCCAGGACGCCTCGGCCACCGGGGTTCCGGGCCGCTCCTTGATGTACGCCGCGACGGTGTTGCCGTGGAAGGGTTCGGTGGCCACGACGTAGGCGTGCGGGTCGTCGCCGATCCGCCCGGCGCCGACGTCCCCGCTGCCCTTGAATCCCGTCCGGTCGAACCGCTCGTGTTCGCCGGTGCCGATGTGGGTGGTGGTGAAGCGCTGCTCGCGCTCGTCGTAGTGGAGCCAGGTCACGCCCTCCTCGGAGGCGAGCAGGATCGAGTCCAGGTGCCCGTGGCCGGGCAGCGGGCTCTTCTGGATCTCCACTCCGTGGATCACGCGGAAGTGGCTGTCGTCGATGATGTGCTTGTCCCAGGGCCGGCGTACGTCGTCGCCGGGGCGGAACAGTGGGACGCGGACCACGGAGTGGACGTGCCGGACCCCCACGGTCGGCAGTGCCATCAGCTCGGGCTTGCGGGTCTGGGTGAAGTGGCCGAGGCGCAGCCGGTGCATGGAGGGCTCGCGGCCGATGTAGTGGCGCTTCCAGCGCGTTTCGGAGTCGGATGCGCCGGTGTTCTCGATCCAGTCGATCTTCCCGCCCTGTGGATCGGGGTCGTCGATGCGGCCACCGGGCCCGTACAGCTCGTAGCAGACCACGATGTCGGGGTAGCCGTTGCCCGAGATGTCGCCGACGTGTGCGCCGGTCGGCATGCGGAAGCCGTCGGCGACCAGACGCCGTCGCCAGCCGGGGTTCTGGTACCAGTAGATCTCGCCGAGGTACATGCCGTGGCCGACCAGGTCGGGGCGGGTGTCGCCGTCGATGTCCGGAGCCTCCAGCCAGTAGCCCTCGATGAGGTCGTCCGCGAGGACCTCCCGGGCGAACCGGGGAACGCGGATGCCCAGTGGGGTGCTTGCGCCCATGAGAGTGCCTTTCCGGTGAGAGCGGATGGAAGGGGAGGAGAGGGTCAGCCCAGGGCCCGGGACAGGTAGGCGTGGGCGGTCTGGGCGTAGTACAGCGGCGGATACCCGCCCCTGGGGTCCTGCTCGGCCTCCACCACCAGCCAGCCCCGGTAGGACTCGCCGGGGCGCAGGGTCTTGAGCACGGTGTCGAAGTCGACGTCCCCGTCGCCGTCGCCGGGCACGGTGAAGATGCCCGCCTCGATGTACTCGCGGAAGCTGCCGTCGGCCAGGGTGCGGTCCGCGCGGACGCCGCCGCGGACGTTCTTCAGGTGGACGTGCGTGACGCGGTCGCGGTGCCGGTCGATGACCTGCGCCGGGTCGGCCCCCGCCCAGGAGAGGTGGCCGGTGTCCGCCAGGAGGCCGACGTAGCGGGGATCGGTGCCCCGCATGAGCCGGTCGACGTCCTGCTCGGTCTGGACACCGGTGCCCATGTGGGGGTGGTAGGCGAGGCTGAAGCCCTGGCTCGCGGTGATCTCGCCGATCTTGTTCAGTCCCTCGCACAGGTCGGCCCACTGCTCGTCGGTGAACTCCGGTTTGTTGCTGCGGAGGCTGAGCGCCTGGAGGTGGACGGAGCCGCCGAACTCGGCGACGCCGATGGTGCGGGTCCTGACCGGGGGGGCGCCCGTGTTGAACCGGTTCAGGAACTCCAGCACGCGCAGCAGGTCGCGCGCGGTGCGCCCGGAGCCGTCCGGCACGGTGAAGTACGTGCTCACCCACGGTTCGCTGACGCTCAGTCCGCGCAGGTGCATCGCCGCGGTCAGCGCGTCGACGTCGGTGGTGAACCGATGGCCGATGCTGCACCCCTCGAAGCCGGCGAGCGCGATCTCGCTGAGGCACTGCTCCATGGGGATGTCGTTGCCGAGGAGCGGGAAGTCGTCGTTGGTCCAGCAGGTGGGTGTGATGCCCAGGTGGATGCCCTCGGGGCGCGGGGTGGTCGGTGCCGGCATGGTGCGGTCCAGGTTCGGGGTGGTCGGTGTCCGGGGCGGTCAGTGTCCGGGGGGGCCCTTGACGATGGTGTCGGCCGCGTGCAGTGCCATGGCGACGCTGGTGAGCGTGGGGTTGGAGGCGTTGCCGAAGGGGTGCAGCCCGTTGCCGCCGAGGTAGAGGTTGTCGATGTGCCACACCTTGGAGTACTCGTCGACGACGCTGTCCAGCGCGCTGGTGCCCATCCGGGTGGTGCCCGCGATGTGCAGCGGCAGGCCCGGGGTGAGGAAGACGGGCTCGGAGCCGGGCATGAAGCCGCCGAGGGTGACGGCGGTGCGCAGCATGTGCTCGTTCATCCGGTCCGTGTTCTTCCGTTCGGCCTCGTCCAGGCAGAAGTGGAAGGTGGGCTGCGGCATGTCGAAGGTGTCGCGGAGCCGGCGGGAGAAGGTGACCTTGTTCTCCGGGTGGGGCCGGGAGATGCCGAACCAGCGCAGGTCCACGATGAGCCGGGGGTCGACGTTGGGCGGTACGGCGCCGTAGGTGAAGGCGTCCCGGTGGATCTGGCAGTGCCAGGGGCGCCGTTGGGTCACCAGCAGCGCCAGGTTCGGGTCCCGTTCGGTGGGCGGGAAGGGCACCGGGTCGGCGCACTTGTCGCCGGAGTGCAGCCGTTTCAGCTCGGTGGCGCGGTACCGGGCGACCCGGTCGGCGGCGGCCCGGGCCGGGCCGTCGCCCCCGGCGGGGCCGCGCAGGATCTCCTCGAGGTGATCCATGTGCTCGCGTTGCAGCACCACCTGACAGAACGACATCGGCTGCTCGGTCAGATAGCGGCCGAGCGCCGGGAGGGTGACGCCGGAGTTGAACAGCAGCTGCGGCGTCGGTACGGCGCCGCACGCCACCACGTACGTCTCGGCCCGCAGCCGGATCTCCTCGCGTACGTCGCGCAGGTCGCGCACCACCGCGTGCCGGACTTTCTGGTGCTTGCCCGAACCGGTGATCTCCAGCCGGACGCACTGGTGCTCCGGAAGCAGGGTGAACGAGCCTTGGGAAGGCGCGTGGGCGGGGTCGGCCAGGTCCCCGAGGACGGTGTCGGCGGCCGACCAGGTCACCGCCGAGGTCCGGGCCGAGTCGGCCCGGTCGCTGACCGCGAGAGGCAGTTCGGTGACGTCGGCGAACTCCTCCCCGGCCCGTTGCAGGATCCGCTTGACCAGCAGGTGCCGGGCGGAGGAGGCGAAGACGCGGGTGCTGCGGGCGAGCAGGGACTCCGCCTCGTCGTAGAGCCTGTCCATCTCCTTGTCGTCGATGGGGTAGTTCTGTCCGCCGTACCGCCGTTCCACCTCGGGGTGGAAGCGGGGCACCGCGCAGGTCCAGTGGGTGGCCATGCCGCCGACCGCGTAGGTGGCCGCCGCCGCGGGCAGGTTGAGGTGCTTGCGCTGCTCCGGGTTCTGGTTGCGCAGGGAGAAGCCGGCGTACTTGTCCGGGTCGTAGGAGAACGCCGACGGGTCGAGGGTGAGCACCGGCTCCTTGTTGGTGGCGGTCGACAGGGGGAGCAGGTTGCCCTTGATGACGGAGACGAACAGGTCGATGTTCTTCTGGAACAGGTAGCTGTTCTTGAGGTGTTCGCCGTAGCGGCGGGAGAGCTGGGCTCCGGCGTCGATCATCAGGACGTCTCTGCCCGCGTCCACCAGCCGGCGGGCGAAGGTGCAGCCCACGGGGCCGCTGCCGATGATCAGTACGTCGGCCTCGTGCGGGGTGGGCGCGGCGGTGTCGTTCATGGCAGTCCTTTCGGCCTGGCCGCGTCAGCGGCGCAGACGGCTGCGGTGCGCGGCCGGCGCGGTGGCCTCGGTCCGGGCGGTGGCGCCGGCGCGTCGGCCGTCGACGGCGGTGATGTCCGTCGTACCGCTGAGCCACAGGGCGCTGTTGACGAGGCCGACCAGGCTGAACGCCTGCGGCGTGTTGCCGAGGTGGCGGCCCGTGGCCGGGTCGTACTCCTCCGCGAGCATCCCCACGTCGTTGCGCAGGTCCAGCAGCCGCTCGAACAGGTCCAGGGCCTCGCGCCGGCGACCGGTGCCGTGCAGGGCGTCGGCGAGCCAGAAGGTGCAGACCAGGAAGGTGGCCTCGGAGCCCGGCAGGCCGTCCACGCCGCCGTCCGCCTCCGGCCGGTAGCGCCGCAGGAAACCGTCCTGGCTCAGTTCGCGGCACACGGTGTCGACGGTGCCGCGGATCCGCGGGTCGTGCCAGGGCAGGAAGCCGACGCGCGGCAGCAGCAGGAGGGCGGCGTCCACGCCCGTGGACCCGTAGAACTGGGTGAAGGTGTTCCGCTCGGCGTCGAAGCCGCGCGCGCAGACCTCCTCGTGGATGCGGTCGCGCAGGTTCTCCCAGCGGTCCACCGGCCCCCAGCGGCCGTGGTGCAGCACCGAGCGCACCGCGCGGTCGACGCCGGCCCACGCCATCACCTTGGAGTGGACGAAGTGGCGCGGCTCGCCGCGGACTTCCCACAGGCTGAGGTCGGGCTCCCGCCAGTTGCCCTCCAGGAAGTCCAGGAGGTGCCGCTGCATGTTCCACGCCGTCTCGGTGGCGGCCATCCCGGCCTCGCGGCCCACGTAGAAGGATTCGAGGACCTCCCCCCACACATCCAGCTGGAACTGGCGGGTGGCGGCGTTGCCGACCCGGACGGGGGGCGAGTTCTCGTATCCGGAGAGCCAGTCCAGCTCGTACTCGGGCAGCCGCCAGGTGCCGTCGAGGCCGTACATGATCTGCAGGTCGGCGGGGTTGCCGGCGACGGCGCGCAGCAGCCAGTCCCGCCACTGGGTCGCCTCCTCCAGGTAGCCGGTGCCGATGAGCGCCTGGAGCGTGAACGTTGCGTCCCGCAGCCAGCAGTAGCGGTAGTCCCAGTTGCGCGACCCGCCGAGCTGCTCGGGCAGCGAGGTGGTGGCCGCGGCGAGGATGCCCCCGGTGGGCCGGTACGTCAGGGCCTTGAGGGTGATCAGGGAGCGTCGTACCGCCTCGTTCCACTGGCCGCGGTAGCCGCACCGGCTCATCCAGGTCCGCCAGAACCGCTCGGTGGCCTCGATGGCCGGCAGCGCGTCGACCGGCTTGAGGCGGCTGACGAGGTGGGAGGGTTTGTACGTCAGGACGAAGGGCACCCGCCGGCCGGCCTCGACGGTGAACTCGGCACGGGTGGTGAGATTCTCGCCGTACACCGCCAGCGGGGTGTGCAGCCAGAACGCGTCGGGGCCGGCCACGGCGCGCAGCCCCTTGCCCACGCGGTACACCCACGGGATGATCCGGCCGTAGTCGGGACGCAGCCGCAGGTCCATCCGCATCGTCACCCGCCCGCTGAGGCCCTCGACGAGGCGGACCACGTCGGCGGCCTCGCCGCGCAACGGCATGCAGTCCACCACGCGTACGCTGCCCTCGGCGGTGTGCCACTCGCTCTCCAGGACCAGGGTGTCGTCGCGGTACCGGCGCCGCGTCGCGGGGCCGCCCCCCGCCGGGGCCAGCAGCCACCGGCCGGCGCTGTCGTCGTGCAGCAGCGCGGCGAAGCACGCCGGCGAGTCGAACCTGGGCAGGCACAGCCAGTCGATCGACCCGTCACGTCCCACCAGCGCGCCCGAGTGCAGGTCGCCGATGAAGGCGTAGTCCTCGATGGCACTGACCATTGCGGCACTCCCTCACACCGGCCGACGGCCCGCGCGCGACCGCCGGGGCGTGCTGCCAGGCGGTAGCGGTGCGACGGCGGGACGTCGCCGGGAAGCCCACGTGCTGCCGGCCCCCCGTGTCGCGGGCCCGCCCCGGACACACGAGAGGCGTGACGGCAGGTGCGCGGACGATTGGTTGATGTCTCGCCCGGGGCTGCGGTGCCGGGCCTGCGCCGCGCACTGGTGGCCGGGGAAACAGCCCGAGCGAGTGCGTGGGCGCCTCATCCAGGGTGGCACAGAGCGGACGCGAGCGCGATTTGCCACGGGGACCCGACCCAGGGCGCCGCGGTCGGGCCCGGCGAACCGGCTCGGCCGGCCTTCCCGGCGTGCCGTTCGGCGCTATGCTCCGTGCACGCGGTGGGGGCCGGTACGGCCGGTGTTCCCGCCCAGGGGGAGGGGGTCGGGTTGCACGGCATCCGGATTCAGGCGGGCCGCACCCCGGTGCGCGGCGGGGAAGGCGCGGCGGTCCCGTCGGCTCTGACAGGAGCCACGGACGTCACCGGCGTCACGGCTGAGAGCCACGGACGATGACGCCGCCCTTCAGAAGTCTCTTCCGCAAGAAGTCCGCCGGCCGGAGGCCCGCCGACGGGCGAGCCGCAGGCCCCTTCTCTATGCGCGTCGACGGCGGTCTGGGGATCGCGGGAGACACCTTCGGCAGCGCCAACGCCCCTTACAGCCAGGTCGTCAATATCGAGACCGTGCACGGCGGTCTCGGCGACCCGCCCGTGGAGTGGCCGGTCGTGATCGGCGGGTTGCCGTTGCGGGCGTCCGCGTCCCAGCCGCGTGCCGGGCTGCGCCGGGAACTGGGGCCGCCGGGCGGGCCCGGCCCCCGCCCGTCGGCCCAGGTGCTCGTCGGTGAGGGCGGGGTCGGCAAGACCCAGCTGGCCGCCGCGCACGCCCACGCGGCTCTGGCAGCCGGCGTCGACCTGGTGCTCTGGGTGCCGGCCGGCGACGCCGGACAGATCGTGGCGGCGTACGGCGAGGCGGCCCTCCGCGTCCGGGTCCCCGGTGCCGCCGGCCAGGATCCGCACGCCGACGCCCGGGCCTTCCTGGACTGGCTCACCGCCACGTCGCGCCGCTGGCTGGTCGTCCTCGACGACATCACCGGCGCCGAGGACGTTTCGGCCTGGTGGCCAGGGTCTGCGCGCGGCACCGGCCAGGTCCTGGCCACCACGCGGCTGCGTGACGAGCCGAGGCTGACCGGCCAGGGCCGGGTCGTCGTCGGCGTCGGCCTGTTCACGTCCGCCGAGGCCATGGCCTACCTGACCGAGCGGCTCGCCCACGACGGCAAGGCCCACCTCCTCGACGACACGGCCGAAGCCCTCGCCCGCGCCCTCGGTCACCTGCCGCTGGCCCTCGGGCACGCGGCGGCCTACATGATCCGCGAGGAGGTCTGCTGCGCGGTCTACCTGGAGCGTTTCACGGCCCGCGCCGCCCGCCTGGACGCCGTACTGCCGCGCTGGGCCGACGCCGACGCGTACGGCCGGCAGATCACCACCGCGCTGCTCCTCGCCCTGGAGGCCACCGACCACCACCCTCAGGGCCCCCACGCGCGCGCCGTACTCCAGATCGCCGCCCACCTCGACCCGGCCGGTCAGCCCGCCGCGCTGTGGAGCACCCCCCGGGTGCACGCCCACCTCGGACGGGCGCTGTACCGCACCATCGAGGAGCACGCGCCCCACCTCCTGCGCGATCACGTCCTGACGGTGGCGGTCACCCAGACACAGGTGGATCAGGCCCTGCGTCTTCTTCACCGCTACGGCTTGATCGGCCACGACCCCGCCAGCGCCACCCATACCGTGCGGATCCATGCCCTTACCGCCCGCGCCGTACGGGAGACGATGCCCGACGAGCGGCTGGACGAGGTCCTCACCACCGCCTCGGGCGCCCTCCACGAGGCGTGGGACGAGGTGGGACTGGCACAGCGCGACCTCCACTCCGCCCTCCGCGCCAACGCGCGGGAACTGATCGCGACCGCCGGGGAACGGCTGTGGTCGGCCGGCGGCCACTCGGTGGTCTTCCCCCTGGGCGACAGCCTCCTGCGGGCGGGGCTGCTCCGGGAAGGGCTCGCCTTCTGGCGGAACGTCACGGCGGAGTGCGAGCGGCGGCTCGGCCCGGAACATCACCTCACCGGCATGGCGCGCACCCGCCTGGCCGACGTCCTGTGGCAGGCCGGGGACCAGGACGAGGGGTTCGAGCTGGCTTCCCGGCTCACGCGGGAGTTCGCCGTCCGCTACGGGCCGAAACACCCGGAGACCCTTACCGTCCGCGGCGAGTTCGCCGGCCGGTGCCTGGCGCTGGGACACGTCGACATCGCCGTGCAACTGTTCGAAGAGGTGGCCGCCGGGCGGACGGAGTCACTCGGGACCGATCACCCGGACGTCATTCACTCCCGGATCAACGTGGCCATGGCCTACGCCGCGGCCGGACGCGCCGACGAAAGCGTCGAACTGGCCGAGTCCCTGGCCCAGTACTGCCGGGCCGAGTGGGGACCCGACGCCAACCTCGCCCTGGAGGCCGGAGTGTGTCTCGGCACCGCCTACCTGGCCGCCAAACGCTTCGACGAGGCGGCCACCGTTCTGCGGCGGGTCGTGGCGGAGCAGGAACGCGTCCGGGGAGCCGACCATCCGGACACGCTCGGCGCCCGTCTGGGCCTGGCCCAGTCCCTCTGGGAGAGAGGACACCGGGGCCAGGCGGTGGAGCACCTTCGGGACGTGGTGCGGGGCACCGCCCGCGTACGGGGCGCGAACCACCCGATGACCGTGGCGTACGGCCGGCAGCTCGCCGGCTGGGAGCAGGAGACGCGGAAAGGGCTCTCCGCCTTCTTCGGGCGCCGCGTTCCCCCGTTCCGCAGACCGAAGCATCCGCCCGCCGGGGAGGACGAAGGATGACCAGCTGGGTACGGCCCGCGCTGTGGGCGCTGGCGGTGGTGGCCGGAGCCGGTGCGGCCGCGTTGACCGGTGTCGCCGTCTGGGTCGATCTCGACACCGCGGACCGGGTGGCGAGCGTGTGCGGAGCGATCCTGGCCCTGGCGGGCCTCGTCGTATCGGTGGTCGCCCTCACCCGTTCCGTCCCGGACGGCACCTCGCACATCAGCGTGGCCAGGGATGCCGTGGCCGTCACCGGCGATGTCGTGGGCAGTGCGACCGGCGAGGGCGCGGAGGTCGTCGGCCCGCCCAGCCCCGCGCCGTCGGCCACCGGGCAGAGCGCCGGCCCGATCGCGGTCCGGGTCGCCAGGGGCGGCAGGGCCTTCCTCGGGAACGTCCGCGACAGCGCGATCGGGCGGAACAGCAAACGCCGGACGCCCTGATCCGCTGCGCTCCCGCGCCCTGATCCGCCGGGTCCTCGGTCACTCGCGATCCGGACGACCCGGACGTGGGTCATGCCGCCGGCGCCCGGCATCACGGACGACCCCACATGATCAGTGCCCGGTTTCGGGGACATCCGAAAGGGACCGGATCACGTCCCTGTCCGGCTGCCGCGCCTCCCGCACGGACCGGGCCGGGGCGGGCCCGGCCCGGTCCGTGCGCGCCCTCCGCGCGGCGGCGCGGGCGCTGCGCGAGAGGCCGCCCCGTACCCCGTCCCCGCGGCGTTCCGCATCCATGCCGGTGCGTGAACCAGCGGTCACCGAGGCGGGTATGTCTGGTTGGTCCGCTTACTTCCCTCCGACAGGATGCTGCCGTGCAGCTTGATGTTCCGTGCGGACGGTCCCCTTGGCCATCCGTTCTGACAACGTGATGGCAGGTCGAGTTCCAAAAGGCTGTCGGAAAGCCCGGGACCGCAGACGTTCCTGGGCGGGAACAGAGAAGACGAACGGCGGACTTCTGCCCGAAACGCCCAAGGATCACCATTGTCACTCAACGGTCTGTACAACAACCTGGCGGAGTATCCAGACCGTCAGATGCGCTTTCTGTCCATCAATGGAAGCCTGATCGTCAGGACGTTCTCAGAAGTGCACGCGGATGTCCTCCAGCTCATGTCGGAGCTGAGTGACCGGGGCATCGGCCGCGGAGATCTGGTGGGCCTGATGGGGCCGAACTCCTATGAGTGGGTGGTCGCCGACCTCGCCCTGCTCGGATTGGAGTGCGTATCCGTCGCGCCGCCGGCCGAGCGGCGCATGGATCCGGGTGCCGTCGACGAACTCGCCGAGAAATACGGGCTTTCCGCCGTGCTGTGCACCCAGGTGCTGCCCGCCGGCGCCGCGCTTCCGCCGGGCGTGGCACTTCTGGAGGACCGGCCGCTGAGGTTCGAGAAGCGACGGCGGGACGACGGCGGCCATCGGCCGTCGTTGCCCGATGACGTCTTCTCGATCGCCTTCTCGTCGGGTACGTCGGGGACCAAGAAAGGTCTCATGATGTCGAAGAAGGGTGTGGAGAACACCATCCGGACATCCGCCGAGGCGTGGGAAGTCACCGGGAACGACGACATCCTCATCGTCATGCCGTTCTCCAACTTCCAGCAGCGGTATCTGATGTACACCGCGGTCCGGTGCGGCGCCGACGCGACGGTCGTGGCACCCGAGCGCATGTTCCAGAAGCTGCGGGAATTCGAACCGACCATCATTCTCGGACCTCCCTCCTTCTTCGAGCTCGTCTACAACCGGGTGCACGGGGCGTCCGGGCGGGAGAGGCTTCCCCAGTACGCCGCGGCGGCCGTGCACGCCGTCACCGGGGGACGGTTCGGTCACCGCGTACGCGCGCGGCTCGGCAGGAAATGGCTGAGCATGTACGGCTCGCGCGCCCGGCTCATGCTCACCGGATCGGCCCCCGTCCCGCCGCGCACCGTGAAGCTCTTCCAGCAGCTCGGCGCGCCGCTGTTCGAGGTGTACGGCAGCACCGAGAGCGGCTGGATCGCGTTCAACCTTCCGGGAAGGCACCGGATCGGCAGCGCGGGCCGCCCGGTCCCGGGGGTCGACGTAGTGATCGCCGAGGACGGCGAGGTGGTGGTCCGTACGGAACACCCGCAGGCGCTCGGCTACGTCTTCGAGGGGGTGGAGACACAGGCACAGGTGTTTCTCCCGGGCGGCCGGATCGCCACGGGAGACCTGGGACGGTTCGACCGGTCGGGCTTTCTGCGGCTGATGGGCCGGAAAAAGAACGTGATCGTCACCAGGAGCGGCGTGAAGATCAATCCGGAGGAACTGGAAGAGGCCGTGGAGCAGGGCTGCCGCATCGCAAAGGCGATGGTCGCGTCGCCGGGGCAGGACGGCCTGCTGACATGCGTGGTCTGGCTGGACGCATGGCAGTCCGCCGAACGCAGGGCAGAGGTGGAATCGTGCGTGGGTGAGCTGAACCGGAAAAGGGAGAGTTCGCATCGGATAGCGGACGTGGTGTTCAGGCCGTCCGACGAACTCACCGTCGAGAGCGGACTGCTGACGCGGAATTTCAAGGTCGACCGGAGCGCGGCCATGCGCAAGGTCTTCGCCGAGAGCACCCGGGTGGGACGATGAACAAGGGCACTGTTACGGATGACGAGATCTGCCGCATCATCGCGAGCGTGCTGGCCAAGGAGACGGCCAAGGGCGGTGTGACACCCGCCATGAACCTCCGGGCGGATCTGGCGATCGATTCACTCGGGCTGATGAGCATCGTCTTCGCCCTGGAGGAAAAGCTCGGGCTGGACACCTTCGGCCAGGTGGAGGAGTTCGTCGGCGCCGAGCACGTGTCCGACATCATCGCCATCGTGCGGAAGATATGAGGGGCCGGCCCATGGAAAACACACCTGCCATCATCGACTTCCACGCGCACATCGCCTCGGAGATGTGCTTCCCCAAGTCGTTCCAGGACGGCGTCGTCGAGAACATGCTGGTGGGGCTGGAAAGCCGTGGACTGCCGGTCACCAGGGAAAAGATCGCCAAAATGCACGCCGGCACCCTCCAGGACCCCCTCTGTGACGAACTCGTCAAGCAGATGGACGAAGCCGGCATCAAGGAGTCCGTCCTGCTCCTTCCGGACTTCACCTACGCGCTGAAGGACAGCACGCACACCATCGAGGAACTGATCGAGCACCACAGAACCGTCGTCGACCGCCACCCCGGCCGCTTCCGCGTACTGGTGGGTGTCGATCCCCGGTGGGGTGCGGACGGCCTCGCGCTCTTCGAGAAGGCGATCGTCGACTACCGCTTCGACGGGATGAAGCTGTACCCGCCGTGCGGATACAAGCTGTCGGATCCGCAGCTGTACCCGTACTACGAGATCTGCGCCCAGTACGCGCTGCCCGTGCTCTCGCACATCGGAGCCACCTCGCCGGTCCTGGACTTCGAGATCGCGCAGCCCATCTTCGTGGACCGGGCGGCCAAGGACTTCCCCGGAGTCGACTTCGTCCTGGCGCACGGCAGCGTGCACTACCCGGACGAAGTGGCCATGCTCTGCAACAACAGGCCGAACATCTACGTGGACGTCAGTGGATACGAAGCGTCGGGCACCGCGGCCCTGAACCGGCTCTTCCGGCGCGGAATCAACCACAAGGTCCTCTTCGGCACGGACTGGCCGGTGTTCCGGATGCAGGGGCGGCAGATCAACCTCGTCGAGAAGCTCTCCAAGGAGGGCGCCTTCCCGGAGGGCATGACCGAGGCGGACCGTGACCTCTTCTTCCACAAGAACGCGGCCCGGCTCCTCGGGAAGAACAAGCTGAAGTCGGGGCCGCCGGCCACCGGTTGATCCAGAGGTCCATCGGAGCCATCGACCGCAAGAATCCCGGACGAACCGCAGAAAGGCACCACGGTGACTGAAGGAATTGCCGAGCGCAGCTCTCTGGCACTGACCCCCGAGCAGGTCGAGTTCTTCAAGGAGAACGGATTCGTCGGACCGTTCGACCTCTACTCCGAGGACGAGGCCCCCCTCCTGTGGAACCAGGCGATGATCGAGATGGTCACGTCCGAGAACAAGCCGCACGACTCGACGATCATCAACTACGACCGTCACCTCGACTGCAACACCCTCTCGGACCACATCAGCCGGCCGGAGATCGTCCACAAGCTCCGCAGCCTGATCGGCGACGACATCCTGTGCTGGAAGACCAACATCTTCAAGAAGGCACCGGGCGAGGCCGGCACCGGGTGGCACCAGGTCGAGACCTTCGTGGTGGGCGAGACCACCACCTCCGCCACCCCTTCCCTCACCTACACCGAGGAGAGCAGCCACCTCACCCAGGAGCTGACCGTCTGGACCGCCTTCTCCCCCGCGAGCCGGGAGCACGGCTGCCTGCGCTACATCCCGGGAAGCCACAAGCGGTGGTACTACGACGAGAGCAGGCCGCTGACCCGGAACGTGGAGAGCAAGTCCCACGACTTCTTCGGCTACGACTACTCGGAACTCAAGCTCGACGACGACTGGGACCCGAACCAGGAAGAGATCGTCGACATGGAGATGAAGCCGGGCCAGTTCGTCATCTTCCTGGCCAAGTGCATCCACGGCTCCCTGCCGAACGTCAGCGACACCACCCGCCTGGGCTTCGCCTCCCGTTACGTGGCCCCGTCGGTCAAGGTGTACGAGAACGTCGACCGCCTCAGCGAGTTCGGCGACGAGATCAGCCTAGACTACCACGGCTGCGTCCTGGTGTCCGGTGAGGACCGGTACGGATACAACCGGCTCCACGACAAGAACCTCAACGGCCACCCCTTCCGGAAGGTCGGCACCGATGAGCAGTGACGAGTACCGCCGCAAGCTGGCGGAGTTCCTCCGGACCCAGCCCATGACGGCCGAGGTGACCTACGAGGACCTCGTGAAGGCCGGCTCCCGGGAAGAGCTGGGCATCAGTTCGCTCGACATCATCCTGGTGATCGTCAACTACATCAAGGAGCGCGCCAACGACAGCGTCGAGCTCAGGCCCGAGTGGGTGTCCCGGCTCCATGACGTGGACGGCATCATCTCGGTGATCCAGGAGATAGACGCGCGCACGCTCGAGCAGGCGTCGGCCTGACATACGCCATGCCCGTCCCGGGCCCGGCCGGCCCGCACCGGCCCCGGGCCCGGGCCGGCCGATTCGGGGAGCAACGACCTTGCGTTACACGGACGTCGGCATCGGCTCGTTCGCGTGTGTGTTCGGTGATCTGCGGCGCGTGCCGCACGACATCCCGGACTTCGACACGCTGTGGCGGTCGGTCGCGCCGGACACCGACTTCGCGTCCATGGGGTGCGGCACGTTCCGGGCGATGTCCCGCCCGGTCGAGGAGTACGTCGTCGCCTGCGTACGGGACACCCTGAGCGACCGGGGCGTGGAACCGGCGGACGTCGACCACCTCGTCTTCGCGACCAGCGACGCGCGGCTGGCCTCGCTCGGACCGGATTTCGCCGCCACGGTCCTCGGCCGGCTGGGCATGACCGACTGCGTTCCGGCCGTGGTCTCCTTCCAGCAGTGCTGCGGCTCCCTGTCGGCACTCCGGTACGGCTGGGACCTCTTCGCCGACGAGCAGGTCAGGCATGTCGTCCTGGTCGCGCTGGACTTCACGCCCGACGACACCGACCGTGTCAGACCGTTCGCCCTGTTCAGCGACGCGGTCACGAGCTGTCTGATCAGCCGGGGCGGAGCCGGCCGGTTGCGCCTGGCGTCGGCGGCGGTCCAGGTCGACCAGGCGGGGCTCGCCGGACGCGACTCGTTCGTGTCGAGGCAGAAGGTGGCGCAGGCGGCGCTGGCGAAGGTGTTGCAGGAGAGCGGGGCACGGCTGACGGACGTCACGAAGGTGTTCCCGACGAACCTGTACCAGCCCGTGGCGCTGTTCAACGCGACGATCGCCGGCCTGAGCCGGAAAACCCTGCACTTCACCGACACACTCCGGGACTATGGGCACTGCGGCAACTGCGACTGGATGATCAACCTTGCCGACCACCGCGACAGGACCGGAATCCGTGCCGGGGACACCTACCTGGCCCAGGCATCGGCACCGGGGTTCTTCGCGTGCGGTCTGCTCACGGCCGTCTGACGCCGCCCTACCAACCAGAAGAAAGGTGTCATGGTGCAGATCACGCTGGATGACCTCTCGGGTCCCGAAATCATCGCGTTCCTCGACGAGCACGTGCGGGAGATGAGGGCCATCACGCCCCTGGAGAGCAAGCACGCGCTGGGCCTCGAGGGGCTGCGCAAACCCGAGGTCACCTTCTGGTCGGTGCGGGACGGCGGCGCGGTGGTGGGATGCGGTGCCATCAAGGCGCTCGACCCCGACCACGCGGAAATCAAGTCGATGCGCACGGCCGCGTCCCGGAAGCGGAGCGGCATCGCCTCCATGATGCTCACGCACATCATCGCCGAGGCACGGCAAATGGGGTTCTCCCGGCTGAGCCTGGAGACCGGCTCGGCCGACTTCTTCGCCCCGGCGCGCGCCCTGTACGCGAAGTTCGGCTTCGAGCCCTGCCCGCCCTTCGGCGACTACACCGAGGACCCCAACAGCGTCTTCATGACGAGACTGCTGCGCGAGCCCGAGGGGCACGACCGGTGAGGAACGCCCTCTACCCTTACGACGGCGAGCTGTACAGCAGACTGTTCCTGAACTGCTACCAGCGCCAGTCCCTGGTCATGCTGGCGGAGCGGGTACCGCACATCCCCCTCCTCTTCCACTCCTGCCTGATCAGTACGGACGAGATCCTGCGGCAGGTCGTCCGGGAGCGGCGCCCCAAGTACGACTTCGCGAGCGGGCTCCTCGCCCCCGAGAACCTGGCGAGGATCGGCGTCACCGCGGAGGAGGAGTCCTTCGGCAGTTACGCCGAAGCCCGGTCCTTCGTGCGGGACATCGTGCACCGCGAGGGTTACGCGATCCTGGTCGGGGACGTCTACTACTGGCCCCACTGCCCCGAGTACCGCACGCGGCACCTGACCCACACGATCGTCCTCACGGGGTACGACGCGGACACGGCCCGGTGGCGGATCCTCGACGACAACCCGGCGAGCGTGCTGTGCCGGTACACCTACCCCGAGCAGGTGATCGCCGACAGCTACGACCACGGTGAAGTGCGGCGGATCAGGTACTTCACGATCCGGGAGGCCGACGCCGAGGCGGCCGAGCACGGAGCGCGCCGGGCCTTCGCGGAACTCCTCGAGACGTACGAGGACAGCCACCGGTTGCTGACGGCGGTGGCGGACATCGTCTCCTGCCCGTGGACCGCGCCGGAGCACGCCATCGCCTCCCTGCACGACGCCTTCGGGCTCTATCAGGGGTCGCGCACCGCCCTGCTGGCCTACACGCGGCGGACGGCGGGCGATCCCGCGGCCGAGGACGGGCTCGGCCGCATCGTGCGCCAGGCCGCCGGCGTACACGGTCAGTTGCTGCTCGGCAAGGTCACCGGCACCGTGGACCTGGACCGCTTGACGGCCGTGTGCCGCGAGCTGAGGGACGCCGAGGAGGAACTGGTGCGCCGGCTGAAGGCCGTGACCGCTGCCCGGGGGCGGGTGTGACCGAGTTACAGGCGGCGATCCTCCTCGCCGATCTGGCGCTCATCCTGGCGGTGGCGCACGGAGCCGGCCGGATCGCGCGTATGCTCGGCCAGCCCGCAGTCATCGGGGAGATCGTCGGCGGCATCCTGGTCGGCCCCACCTTCTTCGACGGGGCGATCGCCCTCGCGCTCTTCCCGCTGGACGTACGGCCCCACCTCGGCGCGCTGGCCAACCTCGGGCTGGTGCTGTTCATGTTCGTCGTCGGCATGGAGTTCGACTTCGGCAGACTGCGGGGCTCCGGGCGGATCGCCGGGGCCACCGTCATCGGCTCCACGCTGGTGCCGTTCGCGCTGGGACTGCCGCTCGCGCTGGTGCTCCTGCGCGAGCACGAGCCCGCCCACCGGCCGGCGTTCATGCTCTTCATCGGGGTCGCGGTCTCCGTCACGGCCTTCCCCGTCCTGGCGCGCATCCTCACCGACCGCGGCATGAACGGGACGTGGCTGGGGTCGGTCGCCCTCTCCACGGCGGCGATCTGCGACCTCGCCGCGTGGCTCACGCTCGCCGCCGTCCAGACCCTGGTGGGCGGCAGCCACGAGAACCACTGGCGGGTGCTGCTCGTCGTCCCGTACGCGGTGGTGCTCATCGTGTGCGTCAGACCCCTGCTGCGGCGCGTCCTCGCCCGCGGCCGCGACGAGCGGGGCCTGTCCGCGGGGCTCTTCGCCGTCGTGCTGCCGGGGGCGCTGGTGTCCGCCGCCGTCACCCAGTTCCTCGGACTGCACTTCGTGATCGGGGCGTTCCTCTTCGGTCTGGTCATGCCCCGCCGCGAACACGCGCCGACGCGGGAGGACCTGCTGCGGCGCACCGGACACATGACCAGGCTGCTGCTGCCGGTGTACTTCATCGTCGCCGGGCTGAAGGTCGACCTCTCCCGGATCGGCTCGTCCGGTCTGTGGGAGCTCGCCCTGATCATGTGCGTCGCGGTCACCGGTAAGTTCGCCGGTACGTGGATCGCCGCCCGCTCGCAGGGACTGCCGTCCCGGGGCTCGGCCGTGCTCGCGACCCTCATGAACACCAGGGGCCTGACCGAACTCATCGCGCTGAGCGTCGGCCTGGAGGCCGGGCTCCTGGACGAGAGGCTCTACTCGCTCTTCGTCGTCATGGCCGTGGTCACGACCGCCATGACGGGGCCGCTGCTGCTGTGGCTCCTGGGGAAGGGCGCGCAGGACCGGGCCGGACCACCGGACGGGGCGATTCATGGCCTTACGTCCGCCGGTCATCATGCTGCCATGCAGCATGGTGATCGCCCGGGGTGACTGGCGCCGTACCCCTCGTCTGGCACCCTGGTGCCGGTGAACCCCCGTACCGCTTCGTGAAGTCGGAACCGCCGTCGGCCCCCTGGGGCCCTCCCGAGGAACCTGCGAATGACGCGACCGGACGACAAGCCCCTGCTGCTCGTGATCACCAGCGGATTACGTCGCTACCGCGAGTACCTGCTGAGCTCGATATCCACCCGCTACCGCGTGCACCTGATCGACTCCGTCGCCGCCGACTGGGAGCTGCCCTACCTCGCGGGCTCCACCGTGGTGCCCGACACGGGCGCGGCCTCCGTGCTGGCGGCCGCGCGGCGGATCGCGGCACAGCAGCCGGTCGCGGGAGTGATGAGCTGGCACGAGGAACACATCGTCCAGGCGGCTGTCGTCGCCGAGGCCCTCGGCCTGCCCGGGACACCGGCGGCGGCCGTGCGGCGCTGCCGCGACAAGTTCGCGACCCGCACCGCGCTGGCCGCCGAGGGCCTGCCGCAGCCCGCGTTCGAAGTCGTCGGCGATCTCGACGAGGCGCTCGCCGCCGCCGACAAGCTGGGCTACCCGGTGGTGCTCAAGCCGCGCGCCGCCGGCGGGAGCCAGGGCGTGGTGCTGGTGCGCGACGCGGCCGAGCTGGCCGACCAGTTCACCGCCACCCGGGACGTCCCGGTCCCGCACACACCGGTGTTCGAACAGGCCGTCCTGGTCGAGGAGTACCTCGAAGGCCCGGAGATCAGCGTCGACTCGGTGGTGTTCCGGGGCCGGGTGACGCCCCTCTTCGTGGGCCGGAAGGAGATCGGCTTCGCGCCGTACTTCGAGGAGACCGGCCACCTGGTGAGCGGCGCGGACCCGCTGCTGTCGGACCCCGGGCTGCTCCGGGTGCTGAGCGGCATCCACGCGGCCCTCGGCTGCACGGACGGCTGGACGCACACGGAGCTCAAACTCACGTCGGACGGCCCGAAGCTCGTCGAGGTCAACGGGCGCCTGGGCGGCGACCTCATCCCGTACCTCGGCATGCGCGCCACCGGCGTGGACCCCGGTCTCGCGGCCTCCGACGCGGCCTGCGGTGTGGAGCCGACGACGACGGCGTCCGCGGCGGACTGCGCCGGTGTGCGGTTCTTCTACCCGCCGGCCAACGACACGCTCATCGAGTCCGTGGACTTCGACCGGTCCGCGCTGCCCCCCGAGACCGACCTGCTCCAGCCCTTGGCCGGCCCCGGAGACATCGTGTCCCCGCCGCGCAAGGGCCTCATCGACGGGCGGATCGCGCTCGCGACCGCGGTGGCGCGGAACGAGCAGCTCTGCCGCGCCGCGCTCGACCACGCACAGGCCGCGCTCCGGCTCTCCGTCGCCGCGGCGGGCGAGTAGGGAGAGAGCGGCCATGCGCATCCTCGTCCTGCACCGCGTCCCGGACTCGTTCGTCCACTACGCCGAGAACATCGACCACGACCGGCACGACGTCACATACGTCAGCGCACCCGACCGGCTCGCCACCCTTCCGGCCGGGGTGCGGGCCCGCCGCCTGGAACGCCCCGGGACCGGCGACACCGCGCGGGAGGTCCTCACGGCCGTGGCCGGTCTGCCCAGGCCCGATCTGGTCATCGCCCTGTCCGAGTACGACCTGCTTCCGGCGGCCCGGGTGCGCGAGGCGCTGGGCGTTCCCGGCCCCGGCGAGCGCGAGACGCTGCCGGCCAGGGACAAGGTCCTGATGAAGGCGGCGGTCGCGGCGGCGGGGCTGCGCGTGCCGCGGTTCGCCGCGCTGCCCCGCGTCCTCGCCGGCGGCCCGGACTCCGTGCCCTGGCGCGGGCGGACGGTGCTCAAGCCGCTGGCGGGCGCGTCGAGCGAGGGCATCTCCACCCATTCGACGGTCGCCGACGCGCTCGACGCGGTCCGCCGGGCCGACCCCCCGGTGGCCGTCGAGGAGTTCGAGATCGAGGAGTTCGTGTCGGGCCCCATCATCCACGTCGACGGGGTGCTGGCGGCCGGCGCGCCGGTCGCCGTCCAGACGAGCCGTTACGTCGGCACCTGCCTGGGGTTCGCCGAGGGCAGGCCGCTGGGCTCGGTGCAGACGGACACGGCGCCCGAGGTGGTCGACTGGACCCTGCGCTGCCTGCGCGCGGTCGGCATCGAGGACGGCCCGTTCCACCTCGAGGCGATCGAGACGCCCGAGGGACCGGTCTTCCTGGAGGTGGGCGCGCGCTTCGGCGGCGCCGACGTGGTCGACACCTTCGAGCTGGCCACCGGGGTGCGCATGCCGTCGGCCCAGGTGCGGCTGCTGGTCGACGGGTCCGGCGGACGGCCGGCGGCGCGGGTGCCGCGCCCCGGCGAGAGGTACGGCTGGTTCGTCTTCCCCGGGCACACCCTGGGGTCCCGCTACTGCCGGATCAGCGGCGAGAAGGCCTTCCGGGACGACCCGGTGGTGTGGCGCTGGGTGCAGCGCGGGGCCGATGAGCCGGTCAAGGCCGCGATCACCTACGCGGACTCCGACGTGCCGCTCGCGGGCGTGATCGGGCCCGCCCCGGAACCGGTCCTGGAGCGCTTCCTCACCGGCCTGTTCGCGTCGGTGAGGGTCGAACCCGGAGACGGCGCGTGATCCGGCACCGGTCGACCGTCCGCCTTCCCGCCCTTCCCCGTACGCCGAGGAGCCGACAGCGATGACCCTGCGCCCCCGCCTCGTCGTCACCGAGCGCAGGCCCGACGGCACCTCCGTGATCGCCGCGGACGAGCCGGCGCGGCCGATCACCGTGGGGGCCGTCCCCGGCTCGGAGTTCTACCTCCTGTGGGGCACCGAGGACGGCGGTGCCGTGGTCGGCACCACACCGCGGCCGCCCACGCTCCTTCCCTTCTTCGCCGGTACGGGTGGTACGCGCCTGCTCCTCGCGCGCTACGCGCCGCAGTCGTCCATCCCCGAGCCGCTGGGCGATCCGGACGAACTCGCGGCCGAGGCCGCCGAGAAGCTGCCCGGGCTGCTGGACGTGATGGAACCCGGCGGGTCCGGCATGCACACCACCGACACACTCGACTACGGCATCTGCCTGGAGGGCGAGCTGTACCTGGAGGTGGACGGCGGCAGGGAGGTCCTGCTGACGCCCGGCACCTGCGTCGTGCAGCAGGGGACCCGTCACGCCTGGCACAACCGGGGGGACAAGCCGGCCCTGATGTGTTTCGTGGGGATCGGCGCCCGGCGGGAGCCCTGATCCCGGCGGTCCGCCGGCCGCCCGCCGCGGACCGGAACGGGGAGGGTGAGGGAGGGGAAGGAGAGAGGCGTTGAGGGCCTATCTGACCGTGTTGCGCATCGCCGACTACCGCAAGCTGTGGCTGGGCGCGGTGATCAGTCTGGTGGGCGACGGGGCGAGTTGGATCGCCATGTCGTGGCTCGCCGTGACCGTCGGCGGGGCGGGCGCCCTGACCCTCCTGGGCCTGTGCTACTTCGCCCCGGTCGTCGTCGGCGGCCTGCTGGCCGGCAAGATCGTCGACCGGTTCTCCCGACGGTGGCTCCTGGTGTCCGACTCCGCCGTGCGCGGTGTGGTGATGCTGGCCGTGCCGGTCCTCGCGGTCGCGGACCTGCTCGCCCTGTGGCACCTGTACGTCGTCGCCGTCGTCTACGGCGCGCTCAAGATCCTGCCCATCGGCATCATCCCCACCGTCATCCCGGACCTGGTGCCGCAGCGGCATCTGAGCACGGCCATCGCGCTGGAGTCCGTGGCCACCAACGCGGCGGGGCTGCTGGGACCGATGGTGGGAGGAGCGCTGATCCCGCTGATCGGCGTGAACTGGGTGCTCGCCGTGGACGCGGCGAGCTACTTCGCCTTCGCCCTGGCCGTGCTCACCATGAAGGCCCGGCTGGACAGGCCGGCGCAGCCCGGGGGTGACGGCTCCGCGGCCGGGCGCGGCCACTGGGCCCCGGTCGTCAGGCTCGTCCGCACCGACCGGGTGCTGCTGACCATCACCATCGCGTTCACGACCTTCAATGTGGCCATGGGCATGCTCATCGTGGCGCAGCCGTGGCTCGCGCACGAGCGGCTGCCCGGCGGTGCCACCATGCTCGGCGTACTGGTCGGTGTGCTGGCCTGTGCCGAGCTGACCGGATCGGTCATCGCCGGCGTGGCCCGGCCCGCGGTGCGCCCCATGCTGCGCATCGGGCTGCTGCAACTGGTCGCCGGCGGCGGCCTGTTGCTGCTTCTCGGCGCGCATCCGGTGTGGGTGCTCACCGGCCAGGTGATCTGCGGCGTGCCCGCGGCGATGCTGACCGTGTCCTCGCAGGCGGTGCGGTACCAGCGCACCCCCGAGGCGCTGCGCGGCCGCACCATGACCCTGATGCGCACGCTGATGCTCAGCGCCCTGCCGGTCGGCTCGATGATCGCCGGTCCGCTGCTGGACTCGGGCCGGTACACCGCGATGGTCCTCGTGATGTCCGTACTGGCCGGCGCGCCCGGACTCCTCGGCGTGCTCTACGTCCGCGACGCCGTGGTCAACCCCCGCGTGCCCGACCCGGCCGCACCGGCGCACAGCCCGTGACGGGCGGCCCCCCGAAAGCCCCGGAGAAGAAAGGTGGCAACCGTGGCCGGCCTCGCACAGGCCCGCGTCCGCCGCGCCGTCGAGCTCGACTTCGCCAAGGCGCGTGAGTACGTCGGGCTCCACGAATACGACGGCGAGGTCCAGGACCTCTCCCCCGGCGGGGTCGCCGCCGCCCTGGGCCGGCTGGGACGCGGCCCGCTCCCCGACGACCCGTTCGACGCCGCCGTGCTGGAGATCCACGAGGACGGGCTGCGTGCCCGGTTCGCGGAGGCCGAGGTGCACCGCCGCGACCCGCTCGTGCACGTCGCGGCCATGGACCTCGCCTGCTATGACCGGGAGTACGCGCCCGCCGGGGAGCGCCGCCGGGCCCGGGAGCGCCATCTGCGGTCATGGCCGGACGCCGTCGACAACGCCCTGGCGGCCCTCGACCGGGTCCCCGCGCCGGTGGCCGCGGCCTCGCTGCCGGCGGTCCGCGGCCTGGCGGCGGGTGTCGAGGACCCCGGGGCGCTCGCCGCGGTGGGCCGTTTCGCCGCCCATGTGGAGGCGGCCGCCCGCGGCGGTGCACCGTCGGCGGCGCTCGGAGCGGGTCTGTTCCTCCGGCTGCTCGGGGCGGGAGAAGGGCTCGGCTTCGACATCGCCGGGCTGACGGAGACGGCCGAGCGCGAGAGGGACCGGCTGCGGGCCGTCCTCGACGAGGCGGTGGCGCGGTACGCCCCCGGCGAGAAGGCGGCGGACGTGGTACCGGTCCTGCTGCGTGACCATCCGGTCACGGCCGAAGGCGTCTTCGCCACGGCCTCCGCCCTGATCGAGGAGGTCACCGCCTTCGCCGTGGAGAAGGACCTGATCGGCGACCCCGGAGGCCGGTGCGAGGTCGGGCCGGCGCCGGCGTCACGCGCGTTCGCCCAGGCGATGATGTCGTGGTCGGCACCGTACGAAGCGGACGCGCCGAGCTGGTACTACATCGTCCCGCCCGATCCCGCCTGGTCGGCGCAGGAGGCCGAGGAGTGGCTGGCGGTCTTCAGCCGCGCGTCCCTTCCCGCGATCACCGTGCACGAGGTGACCCCCGGCCACTACGCGCACGGCCGGGCGCTGCGCGCACTGGACAGCGACGTACGCCGGGCCTTGGAGTCCCCGGCGTTCGTCGAGGGGTGGGCCCACTACGCCGAGGAGCTCTACGCGGAGGAGCGCTTCCGCCGGGGCGACCCGCTGTACGTCATCGGGATGGCCGTGGAGGCGCTGCTGCGCGTGACCCGGCTGGCCTGCTCGATCGGGCTGCACACCGGGTCCCTGTCGGTCGAGGAGGCGGCGGCGCGGTTCGCGTCCGACGCCTTCCTGCGGGGTACGGCCGCGCTCGGCGAGGCCCGGCGCGGCACCGTCGATCCGACGTACGGGCGGTACACCCTCGGCAAGCTGGAGATCCAGCGGGTACGCGGTCTCGCGCGGGACCGCTGGGGCGGCGGCTACACCCACCGGCGGTTCCACGACGCCCTGTTCGCCCTCGGCATGCCTCCCGTCGGGCTGCTCGAACGGGCGGTGACCGGTGATCTCGCGGGCTGAAGATCGTAAGAAGGCGGCAGCCCGTATGTACTGATTTGCTGCCCTACTTTCGCCGGTCATCATGCTGCCATGCAGCTTGCTGATTCATGGTCACGAGGCAATGGGCATGCGCGATCTGACAATGTAATGCATGTCGATCGAACGACCGAATGCGTAAGGGGTCGGTGCTCTGATGCACTACGGCAAGGCTTTCGTGGGGTCCATGACGGCAGCAGCCATTTCCCTGGGCGTGGCAGGAACGCTGCCGGAGGAAAGGTCCTCGACTCGTCCGCGTACGGACACCGGCTGGGGCAGTGTCGCCTCGGCACATCTGGGCGGCACCGGCTTCGGCAGAGCGGTGCTCGGCGATGTCCACGACACAGGCTGGGGCTGATCACCGGACGATGACCGGTCCGGACCTGAACACGCACCGCTTACCTAGGACGTGATCGAATGAGTGGCCTGGTGGGCTGGGTCGATTTCCATCGTGATCTCGAAAAACACGAGGACGTACTCCAGCGGATGACGGAGACGATGCGGCATCGCGGCCCCGACACCAAGGGGGTCTGGGTGTCGCGCACCGCCGGTCTCGGCCACCGGGGGCTGGCGACGTCCCGCACGTCGAGCGCCTCCGAGCCGTTGCGCGTCGAGACCGGCAAGGGGACCGCGGTGGTCGCTCATGCCGGCGAGCTGTACAACTCCGGTGAAGTGATCCGGGCTCTCGAGAGTGCGGGGGCCCGGCTGGAAACCCGCTCCACCGCCGAAATCCTGGGAAAGGCTTTCCTGACCTGGGGAAGCGAATTCGTCGACAGACTGAACGGCGCCCTCGCCTTCGCCATCTGGGATGTGCGGGAACGGCGCCTTCTGCTGGGGCGTGACCGGCTCGGAGTCAAGCCCCTCTATTACTTCGAATACCCCGGCGGGATTCTCTTCGCCTCCGAGCCGAAAGGGATCATGGCTCATCCGGCCTTCCGGGCGCGGATGGACCTGTCCGCCCTGCCCCTCGTCCTGCAACCCCGCCTCGCGCTGCCCGGCGAGACGCCGCTGGCCGGCCTCGCGGAGGTGCCGCCCGCCCATGTGGTCACCTACGCGGACAGGGGGCTGAGCCGGCGGCGGTACTGGCGGCTGCGCAGCGAACCGCACCACGACTCCTTCGAGGCGACCGCGCGCCGTGTGCGCGAGCTCCTGGAGGACACCGTCGCCGGGCAGCTCACCACCGCGGTGCCACTGGGCGCCATGCTGTCCGGAGGCATCGACTCCACCTCCGTGGCGGCGCTGGCCACGGGCACCCTGCGCCGGGAGGCGCCGGGCACGGCGCTCGAGACGTTCTGCGTCCAGTTCGAGAGCGACCCCGCGCACTGGGTGGCGACCGAGCTGCGGCCGGACATCGACGCGCCGTACGCGGCGGCCGCCGCGGAGTTCATCGGCAGCCGCCACACCACCCTGACGGCCACGACGCGGCAGCTGCTGGACGCCATCCCGGCGACCCGGCGGGCGCGCGACCTGCCGGGCTGGGGACAGTTCGACGCGTCGATGTACCTGCTCTTCGAGCGGATCCGGCGCGGTTGCACCGTCGCCCTCACGGGTGAGGCGGCCGACGAGATATTCGGCGGATATCCGTACTTCTTCAAGCAGGACGTGATCGGGCGCGACCACTTCCCCTGGCTCGGCAACGGGCCCGCTCTCTCGGACTATCTCTCGCCGGACGTCAAGGCCGTCGTCGACCCCCGGGAGGACGAACGCGCCCGGTACGCGCAGTTGCTTTCCGAGGTGCCGCGACTTCCCGGAGAAGACACGGAGAACGCCCGGATGCGGGAGTTGTTCTTCCTGGGCCTGTCGGGACCTCTCGCGGTGATCCTCGACCGTAAGGAGCGCATGAGCATGGCGCTCGGTCTCGACGTACGGGTGCCGTTCTGCGACCACCGCCTCGTCGAATACGTCTGGAACGTTCCGTGGTCCATGAAGTCCCGTGGCGGCGTAAAGGGCTTGCTGAAGGCGGCGATGAAGGACATCCTGCCGCCGAGCACGGTGAACCGGAAAAAGAGTGCCTATCCGCACGTGCAGAACCCGGAATATGATCACACCCTCATCCGTGAGGCGTCGTGGATTGTCAATGACAAGGCATCACCGCTGGCCTGGATGTTCGACACGGTACGGATGAACGAACTCATCCGGCAGATCAGTGCCAATGAGCTCCGGTCGGAACTGCCCGGTGGATCGAACCAGGCGGCCCTGCTCATTCAGCTCGTCGAAATGCACCACTGGGTCGACACGTACGAGGTCACGGTCGGCTGACGGAAAGGGAGTGAGCCCATGCTCGAGCTGATACCCCTCACCGACGGTATCGGCACCGAAGTCCGCGGTATCGATGTGACAGGCGACATCTCCGATGCTGACTTCGACCGGATATACCGGGCCTGGATCGACACGACCGTCCTGCTCTTCCGCGACCAGGACATGACTCCGGCCCAGCACATCGCCTTCACCAAGCGGTTCGGTGAGATTTACACCTACACCCGCTCCCAGTTCAATCACGACGAACATCCCGAGATCCTGATCCTTTCGAATCTCACGCGCGACGGAAAGCCGATCGGCTCCGCGTACAGCGGACGGGTCTGGCACAGCGACGGGCACTACCTCACCGAGCCGCCGGTCGGCTCCATGCTCTACGCGCGCGAGGTGCCGCCCGTCGGCGGCGACACCTGGTTCGCCAACATGGTCGCCGCCTACGACGCCCTGCCGGAGCGGACGAAGGAACGCATCGACGGCCTCAAGGTCATCATCAGCCGTGTGCAGTCGCGCCCGTACAACTACCCCGACCGGCCGGCGCCGACCCCCGAGGAGCGCGCCGAGTGGGTCGACGTGGCGCAGCCGCTGGTCCGTGTCCACGAGGAGAGCGGGCGCAAGGCCATCTACGCCGGCGGCAATGTGCCCTGGCGGATCGAGGGCATGCCGGAGGAAGAGAGCGCGCCGCTCATCACCTTCCTCCAGGAGTTCTCCGTCCGGCCCCGGTTCACCTACCGCCACCAGTGGCGTCCGGGCGACATCGTCCTGTGGGACAACCGGAGCGCGATGCACAGGGCCACCTACTACGACCATGTGGCACACCGGCGGCTGATGCACCGCACCACTCTCGCGGGCCGGCCCTCGGCCGGGACGGGGACGGCTCCGTGAGCGCCCGCCCCGCCATGAGGACGCACGACTACATCATCGTCGGCTCGGGCGCCGCGGGGTCCGTGCTGGCCGGCCGCCTCACCGAGGACCCGGCGATCAGCGTCCTGCTCCTGGAGTCGGGACACGAGCGGCGCAGTCCGCTGCTGTCCATCCCCGCCGCCGAGACGGTACTGATGGGAAACCCCCGGTACGACTGGTGCTTCGAGACCGACGCCGACCCGACCATCGAGGGCCGCAGCGTGGGCATCCCGCGGGGCCGGCTCCTGGGCGGCTCGAACGCCATCAACGGCATGATCTTCGTACGCGGTCAGCGGCAGGACTACGACGACTGGGAGCGCCTGGGCAGCCCCGGCTGGTCGTGGGAGGGCGTGCTGCCGTACTTCCGGAGCATGGAGCGCGCACCGGCGATCGCAGGCGCCGGGCGCGGGCGGACCGGCCCGATCTCCGTCGGGCTGCCGAGGGAACGCGACGAGCTCTGCGACACCTTCATCACCGCGGCCGTCAAGGCGGGCTACCCGGAGAACCCCGACTACAACTCCGGTGATCAGGAAGGGTTCGGCTACTACCAGGTCAATCACGAGGGCGGCCGGCGCTCGTCGGCGGGCGGAACCTACCTCAAGGCCGCGCGGCGACGCCCCAACCTCACGCTCCTGACCCGGGCGCACGTCACCGGCCTCAGGTTCGACGGCACCCGCTGTGTCGGCGTGCGGTACCGGCACGGCGGTGCCGAGTACCGGGCCGACTGCGGCCGTGAGGTCATCGTCAGCGCGGGAACCGTGCAGTCCCCGCAGCTCCTGGAGCTGTCCGGCATCGGCTCGGCGGAGGTGCTCGGCGGCGTGGGGGTCCCCGTGGTGCACCACCTCCCCGGCGTCGGTGAGAACTTCATGGACCACTTCGCGGCCCGGCTGCGATGGCGGGTGCGCCGCCCGATCACGTTCAACGAGCGCTCCCGCGGGCTGGGCCTGGCGCGTGAGGTCGTCGCGTACGCGCGCGACCGGCGAGGTCTGCTCAGTCTGCCCATCGCCCTGGGCTTCGGGTTCGTCCGTACCTCGCAGGCCGAGCAGCGGCCGGACGTCCAGTTCCACTTCGCGCCGGCCAGCTACGGCCAGGCGTCCCGCAGGAGACTGGACACCTCGCCGGGCATGACCGTGGGCGTCTACTGCCTGCGGCCCGAGTCGCGGGGTTCCATCCACATCCGCTCGCGCGAGCCGTTGACGCCCCCCGCGATCCGGCCGCGTTTCCTCGACACGGAGCACGACCGCCGCAAGCTGGTCGCGGGCATGCGCATCGCGCGCCGGATCGTCGAACAGCCCGCCTTCGATCCGTACCGGGCGTTCGAGCTGACGCCCGGCAGCGCGGTGGAGAGCGACGACGAACTGCTCGCCTACGCGAGGTCCCACGGTGACACCTCGTACCACCCGGTGGGCACCTGCCGGATGGGCAACGACCCCATGGCGGTGGTCGACGAGCGGCTGCGGGTGCACGGCGTGCAGGGCCTGCGGGTGATCGACGCGTCCGTCATGCCGGCCATGGTCTCGGGCAACACCAACGCGGCCAGCATGATGATCGGCGAAAAGGGCGCCGCCATGGTGCTGGAGGACCACAGGAAGCGGTCCCGCGCCTGACCGAGGTCACTCAACCGTTGAGCCAGGAAGTGAGTGAAGGGGAGATACGCGTGTCCGATGAGCTCTCGGTCAACCGTTTCGACTACGAGGCGAATCTGCGCAGGGCGGGTTCGTACCGCGACCACCGCAGCGCGTTCTGGCCGCCGACCGACGGCTACGAGGTCTCCTTCCTGGACCTCGCCGGCGACACCCCCGACTTCGGCGGCGCGTTCCTGCGGAGCCTGGCCGTCCTCAAGGACGAGATCGAGGCGGAGTGGAAGCGCGTCAAGGACAAGGGGGTTCCCGCCCGCCGGCGCTTCAACGCCCCCCGGCCCGTCGCCGAGGCGATGCGCGAGATCGCCGAGCACCTGCCCGGGGCTGCCGACCGCCGGGCGCTCACGCTCAGGGCCAGGGCCGTACAGGACGGCTACAACGACGACATCCTGCGCGAACTGGCCGGGATGGAGGAGGAGTTCACCGTCGTGGCGGGGCAGGTGTCGACCTGGTACGGCAAGGAGGTCAAGGGCCTGCCGACCGCCTTCGCCTGCCGCGCCGACGAACACCGCCAGTCCTTCGTGTCGCAGGCGCTCAGGGCGGAGGAGGACGTCGCGGCCCATCTCCGCCGTCTCCACGCCGACCTGCGGCTCGGCCGGCTGCCGGCCTTCGGCGCGGCGCGGCTCTTCTTCATGGCGGGAGAAGGAAACCTCCACCCCAAGCACATCGCCTACTTCCTGCCCGAGGACGAGGGCGTGAAGTACTCGCCCTTCAAGAAGACGTACTACTTCGGCAACACCCATCAGGCGCTGCTCGAGAGCATTTCGGCTCCGCTGGCCGCCCGGTTCCTGCGCGTCGACGCGGAGTTCGATCCCGCCGCCGAGCGGTTCGCAGCCATTCCCACCCTGGGTGTGCTCAGCCATGAACTCGGGCACTTCGTCCACCGCCCGGCGACCGACTTCAAGGAGCTCAACGCCCAGGACCGCTGGGCCTCCGTGGTCCTCCAGGAGATCGCGGCCGACGTCTTCGGCATCCTCATCCTCGCGGAGGTGTGGGCGGAGCGGTTCGGCATCGCCCAGGCCGATGTCATCGCCTACTACCTGGCGGAATGCCTGCGGTATGTCGACCGCGGGCTCGGTCACTTCCCCGACAGCGACGGCATGTTCCTCCAGCTGTCGTACTTCGTCCAGCTCGACGCCCTCACCGTGAAGGAGGAGCGGCACGGCCGGGTACTGGCGGGCGACTCGCAGGTCGTCCTCGCGGGGCTGCGCTCACTCGCCCGCGTCCTGGCCGACGCTCTGCTCGCGGGGAAGGCGGAGCCCGCGGCGGCGCTGCACAGGACCTTCGGCCCGGCGGCACCGGCGCCTCTGCGCCCCCTGATCGAGGAACTGCGCCGGCTCCCCTCCAAGTCCGTCGAGTACATCCAGGAACACCTCTACTCCCCCGCCGCTTCCGCGGCCTGAGCAAGGAGACAGACAGGTGAGCAGAACGAAACAGAACCTGGACCGGGTCCGCGACTACTACACGACACAGCGCGCCGTGGGACAGGAGACCGCCAGCATCTACGCCATCTGGGAGAGCGGCGGGGCCTTCAACGACTCCGTCACTCCCTCCACCTATGTCCCCGAGTACCGCTCCCACATGGTCCGCCGGCTGATGTCGCTGACGGGGGACGGGTCGAGCATCTTCTCCCTCGGCTGCGGCAACGCCGCCGTGGAGGGCGTCCTCGCCGGGCTGGACCGGAAGGTCCGCGGTATCGACTGCAACGAGGAGGCGGTCCAACTGGCGCGGAAGAAAGGGGTCGACGCCTTCACCGCGGACTACTTCACCCTGCTGCCCGAGGACGTCGCCGACGCCGACGCCGTCTACGCGGACGGATTCCTCGGCCATCTTTTCGACCCCGAGGAGCACATCGCGCCCGCGCTCGACAAACTGGCCGACCTCCGCCTGAAGTCCGGGACGCGCCTGGTCTTCTCGAACGACGCGCCGCCCGATCCGCGGGTGGGCTTCGCGCCGCACGAGCGGGTGGAGGACTTCTGGTTCATCTCCAAGGACTACCTCCAGGAGAGTCTCGTCTCCCACGGGTTCACTCCCGTGGAGAGCTACTACTTCTCCTACCGGCGGCCCCTGAGCGGGGAGCGGAACCGCACCATCTGCATCGCCCACGTGCCGTGACCTGGCGGAACGTGGTGCCGAGGAGTGCCGTGGAGAGGGGGAGAGATGCCTTTACCGGACGGGTTCGCCCGCAGACTGCTGCCCATACTGGATGACATCGTCGCCGTCCATGGGACGCCGTTCCACATCTATGACGCCCGCGGGATCATCGAGACCCACCGCGGCATGGTGCGCGCCTTCCACGGCCGTCCCTTCCGCCAGTACTTCGCGGTGAAGGCCCTGCCCAACCCCGCCGTGCTGTCGCTCCTGCTCGACGAGGGCAGCGGACTCGACTGCGCGTCGCCCGTCGAGCTGGAGCTGGCCGAGTACGTCGGTGCCGTCGGCGACGACGTGGTGTTCACCTCCAACAACACCTCTCTGCCGGAGTACGACCGCGCCCTCGCGGCGGGCGCGCTGATCACATTCGACGACAGCTCCTTCTTCGACAAGGTCGGCACGCTGCCGTCCACGGTCGCCTTCCGCGTCTCACCCCACGGCGTCTCCGCCGGCTCGCCGCTCATGGGTGACGCCGCCCACACCAAGTTCGGTGTGCCGGCGGACCGGATCGCCGACGCCTACCGCGAGGCCCGCCGCCGGGGCGTGACGCGTTTCGGCCTCCACGGCATGATGTGCGCCAACGAACTGGACGTCGACCGGGCGGCCGCGGCCGCCGCCGATGTCATCGAACTCGGCGCGCGCCTCGCCGCCACCACCGGCATCGAGCTGGACTACATCAACGTGGGCGGCGGCCTGGGCATTCCCTACCGCCCCGAGGACAAGCCCTTCGACTTCCAGGCGTACGCGGACGCCGTCGGGGCGGCGCTGCGGCGCTGTTTCCCCGGCCGCGAAGGGCCCAGGATCCTGATGGAGTGCGGCCGGTACGTCACCGGCCCGCACGGCGTGCTCGTGACCAGGGTCATCAACCGTTCCCACAAGACCCGGGAGATCGTCGGGGTGGACGCGTCGATGTCCGCGCTCATGCGTCCCGGGTTCTACGGCGCCTACCACCATCTGACCCTCCCTTTCGCGACCGGGCGTGCTCACACCCGGGTCGACGTGGTCGGCGCCCTCTGCGAGAACATGGACAAATTCGCGATCGACCGCTCGCTGCCCGACCCCCGGGAGGGGGATCTCGCGGTCATCCACGACACCGGTGCCCACGGGCATGCCATGGGTTTCACCTACAACGGGCGCCTGCGGCCGGCCGAACTGCTCCTGACCGACGACGGCGAGGTCGTCGAGATCCGGCGCGCGGAGGGCTTCGCGGACTACCTGGCGACGGCGCGGTGGCCGCCCAGGCGCGTGCCGGTCACGGCCTCCGCCCGCCCCGAGCACTCCCCAGCGACGCGAGAACCAAGGTGAACAGCGTGCACAACAGGACTCTGATCGAGGACGCCTTCGAGCGGCGTGCCGAACTGACCGAGGACGACCTGTCGGCCCTCGCCCCGCATATCGACGCCGGTCTGCGCGCGCTCGACAGCGGCGAACTGCGGGCCGCGCGGCCCGTGGACGGGGAATGGGTGACGGACACCTTCGTCAAGAAGCTGATCCTGCTGTCGTTCCGGACCCACGACAACGCACCGGCGCAGGCCGGGGCCGGACAGCCGAAGAGCTACGACAAGGTGCCGCTGAAGTTCGAGCGGTGGCGGGAGGCCGACTTCCGCAAGGCGAGGATCAGGGTGGTCCCGGGCGCCGTCGTGCGCTTTGGCGCCCATGTCGCGGCGGGAGCGGTCCTGATGCCGTCCTTTGTGAACATCGGCGCCCACATCGGCTCCGGGACCATGATCGACACATGGGCGACGGTGGGTTCCTGCGCCCAGGTCGGCGAGCGCTGCCACATCTCGGGGGGCGCGGGCATCGGCGGTGTCCTCGAACCGCTCGGAGACGCCCCCGTCGTCATCGAGGACGATGTGTTCGTCGGTGCGCGCAGCGAGATCGCCGAGGGGGTCAGGGTGCGCCGCGGGGCGGTGATCGGCATGGGCGTATACCTGGGCCGTTCGACACCCGTGGTGGACCGGGCGACGGGCCAGGTGTTCCACGGAGAGGTGCCGGAGAACGCCGTGGTGGTGCCCGGTTCCCGGGCCGACCGGCGGCGGCCGGAACTCTCCGTCTACGCGGCCGTGATCGTCAAGTACGCCGATGAGCGGACGCGGGGCAGGACCGCGCTGAACGAGCTGGTGCGAGACTGACCGATGAGCAGCCCACCTCGCAGTGCCTTCGCGCGCCTGCGCGCGCTGCTCCACGGCGTGCCCCCCGCTGCGGGGCTCGACGCGGTCGAGCTCCACTTGGGGGAGTCGCGCCTGGGGCCGCCGCCCGCCATCGACTTCACCCCCCTGGCGTCGGCCGAGGGCTGGACCCGCTATCCGCGCCTCGGCGGCAGCGCCGAGCTGCGCGCCGCGTACGGCCAGTGGCTGGGGCGCCGCTTCGGCGTCCGGCACAGCCTTTCCGACGGGACCCTCGCCCTCGAGCCGACCCCCGGCACCAAGCAGGCGGTGGCCGTGACTCTTTCGCTCGCCGTCGCGGACGCCCGCCGGGCCCGGACGGGCGTCCCCGCGGTGGTCATGCCCAACCCCTTCTATCCGACGTACCGCGGCGGGGCGGAAGCGGCCGGCGCCCGGCCGGTCTTCTACACCTCGTACGACGCCGGTGACGCCGGGCCCGTCGAAGCGGCCGTGCGGGCCGCGGGCGGCCGGGCCGCCGCCGTGATCGTGTGCAACCCCGGAAACCCCCGGGGCGAGATCATGCCGGCGGACACGCTGCGCGCGGTGGCGCGGATCGCCGCGCGGGCCGGGGCTCTGCTGGTCGTCGACGAGTGCTACACGGATCTCTCCCTCGGGCGGGCGGCCCCCGGCTACCTGTCCCTGGTGGAGGAGGACGGTGGGGCGGCGGGGCCCTTCGTGGTGCTGCACAGCCTGTCGAAGCGCTCCGGGACACCCGGGCTGCGCAGCGGCTTCCTCGCCGGTGACCCGCGCACCGTGGGTGCCTACGCCGGCCACAACCGGCTGTGCGGCGTCTCCTGCGCCCTGCCCGTCGACGCCGTGAGCACCGCGCTCTGGTCGGACGACACGCATGTGGCCCGGGCCCGGGCGGCGCTGGCGAAGAACTGGGAGCTGGCGGACGAGACGCTCGGGGACCTTCCCCGGTACCGCAGGGCCGAGGCGGGTTTCTTCCTCTGGCTCCCCGTCGGCGACGACGAGGAGACGACACGCCGGTTGTGGAGCTCTCACGCCCTCATGGTCATGCCCGGCCGCTATCTCGCCGCCGAGGGGCCGGAGGGAGTGAACCCCGGCCTCGGTCACGTACGCATCGCCCTGGTCCATGACGCGGTCCTGATGCGCACCGCCCTCACACGCCTGAGAAAGGCACTTCTCTCCTTCGGGGCCACATGCGAATGGGGTGAGCCGGCATGACGTACTGGCCGTCGGTGGACGAGACCGCGACGAGGACGCCACCGGTCCGGGGCGGCCGCCAACTGGCCGCGGCCGCCGCCGGGAACGTCGTCGAGTGGTACGACTGGCACATCTACACCTTCCTGGCCACCTACATCGCTGCGGAGATCTTCCCCGAGGCGGCCGGGGACTCGCTGGTGCCGCTGCTGTCGGCCTTCGCCGTCTTCGCGGTCGGGTTCTTCGCACGCCCGCTGGGCGGACTCGTACTGGGCTGGGTCGCCGACCGCCGCGGCCGGCGCGCCGCGCTGACGGCGGCCATCCTGCTGATGGGCGCCGGATGCCTGCTGGTGGCGCTCACCCCCACCTACGCGACGGCGGGGGTGCTCGGGCCGGCCGTGCTGGTCGTCGCCCGGCTGCTGCAAGGGATGTCCGCGGGCGGGGAGTTCACGGCCAGCACCACCTTCCTGGTGGAGTCGGCCGGGCCGGGCAGGCGCGGGCTGTTCTCCAGCTTCCACTACGTCTTCGCCACGGCCGGGCAGGTGCTCGCCTCCGGCGTCGCCGCGCTGCTGGTGTTCGGCCTCGACGACGGCGCCATGCACCAGTGGGGCTGGCGGGCGGCCTTCCTCCTGGGCGCGCTGATGAGCCTCGTCGGGCTGTGGATCCGGCGCGGCGCCCAGGAGACCCGCGGCGAGGCGCACCGGCACGCCCGCCCCGGGCTGTTCGAGGCGCTGCGCACCTGTCCCAGGGAGTCCGCCCTGATCTGCGGCATCACGGCGGGCGGCACGATCGCCTTCTACACCTGGACCGCGTATCTGCCGACGTACGCACAGGTCGACGCCGGCTTCGACAAGGCGGATTCCCTGCTGGTCAGCACCGTCTCGCTGGTCTTCTTCGCGCTGGTGCAACCGCTGGGCGGCCTCCTGTCGGACCGGGTCGGCCGCCGGCCCCTGCTGCTGTTCTTCGCGTTCGGGTTCGCCGTGCTGTGCGTGCCGCTGCTGAACCTCGTCTCCGGCTCCTTCCTGTCACTGCTGTGGGTGCAGTGCGCGGGGCTGCTGCTGCTCACCGGTTACTCGTCGATCGCCGCGGCCGTGCACGCCGAGGTCTTCCCCGCTCGGGTACGCGCCGCGGGGATCGGCTTTCCCTACTCCGTCACCGTGGCACTGTTCGGAGGGACGGCACCGTATGTGGGCACGCTCTTCACGGAGTTGCGCGTGCCCGGCGCCTTCCCCTGGTACGTGGCGGTGCTGTGCCTGCTGTCCGGGCTGGTGTACCTCCGGCTGCCGGAGGGCGCGCACAGGCCGCTGGACCGGTGAACCGTGCGTCCCGGGCATCGCGCTGCTCGACGAGAGCCCGGCTCGGCGCGCTGCCCGGTCGGCCGCGGTCATGTGTGCATGCGCTCCCGGGCCGCCAGCAGGTACCCGGCCTGGAACCGGCTCTGGGCGCCGAGCTCCGTCATGAGTTCGGCGACGTGGCGGCGGCAGGTCCGTACGGACATGCCCAGGCGCGACGCGATGGAGGCGTCCGTCAGGCCGGCCATCAGCAGCCGGATGATGCTCTGCTTCAGCTCGTCGGCGATCTCCGCCCGGCTGTCGGTGCTGATGGCGAACGGCTCGGCGTACAGCCACAGCCGCTCGTACGTCCCGGTGACGAACGCCACCACATGCGGCTCCCGGATGAGCGCGGCGGCGTGCGGGTTGTCGGGAACGGCGATCAGCGCCACCTTCCGGTCGAAGACCAGCAGCCGGGTGAAGTGGTCGTCGAGGGTACGCACCTGGGCGCCCAGCCGGGTCACCCGGTCGACGTAGGCGCTGGTGCCCTGGCTGAAGCGGGCCGTGTGCTGGTACAGGATCTGCATGCGGACCCCCCGGCTCAGTGCCTTCTCGTCGCGGGGGGCCGCCTCCTCCAGAACGCTCTCCTCCCGTCCGCCGCCGGGCTGGGCCGTGAGGATCTCCTCCTCGCACTGGTCGGTGAGATCGGTGATGACGGCGCGCACATCGGCGAGGTTGTCGAGGAGCTGGAACTGGCTTCGGTGCTCGTGCGCGGACAGGCTCGCCTCGAACGCGGGCATGAACGACATGAGTTCCCTGCGCAACTCGTCGATGCGGGACCGGCGCGTCCTCATGTCGCGTTCGAGCGGCCCGAGGATGTCGGCGGCCGCCTCGTCCGGCGGCACCGCCGCGAACCCCCGGTCCGGCAGGTCGCGCAGCAGCCCCAGGCTGAGCAGCCGCTCCACGGCGGCCTCGGCCTCCTCGCGGGTCCTGCACAGACCCGTGGCGAGCTCGGCCGCGTTGATCCCGAGCCCGCGCTCGCGGTTGAGCGCATAGCTGTACACCTGCTGTAACGTGCTGGGACTGACCAGCTTGTCACCCATGCGTCCCCCTCAGTCCGTCGTCAAATGAGTTGTCGGTGAGTCGTGGTGGGGTGATACGCCTCCGCCGGGCCGCGCCGGACGGACGGTTGTCAACAGCATCGTGCCGCAGGGCGGGGCGCGGGCGGGTCGCCGCCTCGGCCCGCGCTCACCGCGGTTCGGCTCCGGTCGGTACGCCGCCCCGGGTCCGGGCGCCTCGGGAGCCGGTCGCCGACGTGGCTGGTGGCCTGGTCGCCCGCCGATTCTCCCACCTTCGCGGACGCGGGAGTCCCGGCCCACGTCCCGCGACGCGTCGCCGCTCACGGCTCGCTCACCCCCACGCGGCGCCCCCCTCCCTCCGGACGCGCACAAGACCACGGGCGCCGCCGCGGCGCTCTCCGCGCGCCTCAGCGTGGTCCGCGCCCCGCGCTCGCTCCCGAGCCCGATCGTCGTCACCCGCTGACCCCCTCGAGGAGCGCTGGTCCCCAACCGGCCCCCAAAACGATCAAGGGCCGGTTTCGGATACCTCCGAAATCGGCCCTGACCTGCGACTCTCACGAGTCGGGACGACAGGATTTGAACCTGCGACCCCTTGACCCCCAGTCAAGTGCGCTACCAAGCTGCGCCACGTCCCGGTGCGCCGCCACACGGTGATCCGCGTGATTGCGCGGACAGCACTTTACCGCACACCCCCGGCGGGTTCGAAAGGGGGCCCGGGCGGGACCGGCGGGGGCGCCCGCGCGGGACAATCGCCTCATGGGCAGTACATCCTCAGGCCGGCCGGCGGACGCGCGGGACCGGGACAGCGAAGGGCGGGCGCGCAACGCCCGGCCACGGGACGGGCTCGGGCGGCCGCTGCCCTACGGGGCGGACGGCGTGGCCAGACAGCCGGAGGGGGTCGTGCGGACCCCGCGGGACACCATCGCCGAAGCGCAGCGGCTGCTGGACGCGGGCAGGCCCTTCCACGCGCACGAGGTCTTCGAGGACGCCTGGAAGTCGCGGCCCGAGGCGGAGCGGGAGCTGTGGCGGGGGCTGGCCCAGCTCGCGGTCGGCCTGACGCACGCGGCCCGCGGGAACGCCACGGGCGGGAGCCGGCTGCTGCGGCGGGGCCCAGTTCTACGCCGCCGGTCTGCCCTCCCTCCACCTCGACGTCCTCGCCGCCGCTGCCGGCCGCGACGTCACCGGCGAGGCCCTCGCCTGGTA